>NZ_JBITNB010000021.1:0-60032 GCF_054373195.1 Paenibacillus sp. CMAA1364
GCCGATGGTACTTGGACCGCAGGGTCCTGGGAGAGTAGGACGTCGCCAAGCACAAGAACCACTGTTGATGTATATCGACAGTGGTTTTTATTTGTGTATTTAGTTGCTCGAAGTACAACTAAATTCCATTGAATCGTCCTATGCGCAAATTTAATTGCAAAACCAACACTTAGTTACTCCAAACCAGCTGCTTTCTGCTAATATCCAAGTTTTAAATGTCTTTTAAGCAACTAATACACACTCCAGTACCTCATCTATCCATTTAAGTACTATATAAGCAACTAATCTGGTTACATCATAAGCAACTAATGCTCGCTACATCACAAGCTGCTTCCATATAACTGCACTCATGTTTCAATCCCGCTCTTCCACGCATCCACTCATGATTCCGTATTGTCGCGTTACTACTAACACATGTATACCCAATCTAACAGGCGGATTCGAACCTCAATACACCCCTTTTACACTATTGCTTATCGTCATTTCTCAGAGAGGTATTATCCCTGATCATACATAAATTTGGGGATAAAGCAGACCCTTCATATAAATATGAGTCACCTGGAATATTTTCAATTAGACAGGACCACACTAAAAATACAATAGACCCCTTGGCAAACGCCAAGAATGTGCTATAATATTAACAAAGTCAAAGAAAGTCAAAGTCAACCGATGAAGAGATGAGGAATTGAAGTGTATCTTGGAATGTGGGTTACCCACGATAGAGTTGAGTTTGATAACTGGAGGGTGAATGATGCGTAATATCTCTGATGTTATTGAACAATATCTGAAGAATATTCTGCATGAAAGTCCCGAAGGAACAGTGGAAATTCAACGCAATGATCTAGCTGAGAAGTTTGTGTGTGTGCCATCACAGATTAATTATGTCATCAGTACTCGCTTTACGCTTGAGAAGGGCTATCTTGTGGAAAGTAAAAGAGGTGGTGGAGGTTATATTCGAATTCAACGAATAGACCTTCCTGAACACGCCGATTTGCATACCCATCTTAGACAGACGATTGGTGAAGATATGGACCAGACGACAGCAGAAGGCCTGATCTATCAACTGGAGGGATCTTGTTTCCTAAGTAAACGCGAAGCAACTTTAATGCGTGCAGCGATCTCTAGAGAATGCCTTATGATCAAGCTACCTTACAGGGATGAGATACGTGCCAGAATGATGAAAGCGATGCTGATCTCTTTATTAGGCAAATGACCTACGAACAAAGGGAGGAAGACCGACATGCTTTGTCAAGAATGCGAGAATAAACCGGCAACACTTCACTTCACCAAAATCGTAAATGGAGAGAAAACCGAATTTCACGTCTGTGAATCATGCGCACGTGACAAAGGAGAGATGATTCCCGGGGTTACAGGGGGATTCTCTATTCATAGCTTATTGTCAGGATTTATTGATTTCGACACAGCCAAGAAGGTAGGGGCGGGTACATCGAAAGTTGAGCAAACACTACGTTGTGAAGAATGTGGAATGACATATTCGCAATTCAGTAAAGCTGGGCGATTCGGATGTAGTGCTTGTTATAAGTATTTCAATGATCGATTAGACCCACTATTCAAAAGAGTTCACGGAAGTACAACGCATGTTGGTAAATTGCCCATTAGGGGTGGCGTTCAAATACAAGTTAAACGGCGTTTACATGATCTTAAATCTGAGTTACAACAGAAAATAATCCAAGAAGAATTTGAAGAAGCTGCAGCGCTTCGTGATCAGATACGAGAACTTGAAAAGGGTTTGTCAGGAGTGTAAAGTTCTTTTTATAAGGAGGAATGTGTGATGCCAAATCTCCGTTTTACCGAACAAGCACTTAGTGACTGGATGCTACGTTCTACGCATGATTCTGATATTGCCATAAGTAGCAGAGTTCGAGTGGCACGAAATTTACAGCATGTTCCGTTTCCTTTGCTTGCAACAAGTGAGCAATCTTTGGAAGTTAGAGATAGTCTAACAGATATGAATAAATACGAAGAACTTAATACTTATGGTATATTTTACATGCTTCATCTAGATGATATTACCGCATTGGACAAAAGGGTGCTTGTTGAGAAACATCTAATAAGTCCCAATCTGGCAAATGAATCAGAGCATGGTGCAGTTATTCTAAGTGAAGATGAGTCGATAAGCATCATGATTAACGAAGAAGATCATTTGCGGATTCAATGTCTGTATCCCGGTTTCCAAGTACGCGAGGCCTGGGAGAAAGCAACATCCCTTGATGATATATTTGAGGCACATATAGATTACGCATTTGATGATCGACGAGGATATTTAACGAGTTGTCCCACGAATGTTGGTACAGGACTTAGAGCTTCCGTCATGATGCATCTACCTGCACTTGTCATTACGAAACAGATCAACCGCATTTTATCTGCCGTATCTCAAGTGGGTTTGACGGTGAGAGGAATTTACGGTGAAGGCAGTGAAGCAGTAGGTAATATTTTTCAGGTATCAAATCAGATAACACTAGGACAGACAGAGAATGAAATTATCGACAATCTGGATAGTGTTGTGTTACAAATTATTGAGCATGAGAAGAATGCTCGCGAGCGATTAGTGAGTGAATCTAAATTAAGAATGACAGATCGTGTGCAACGCTCATATGGTATTCTGTTGTATGCTGAAATGTTAGATTCAAAAGAAGCTGCCCAAAGACTATCTGATGTTCGATTAGGTGTAGATTTGGGTATTATTAATGGACCAAGTAGTTCTGTTATGAATGAATTGAATGTGATGACCCAACCAGGGTTTCTACAGAAGACTTTCGGGGAAGCAATAAACAGTGAAGAACGTGACGTCTTTAGGGCCAAGTTAATCCGAGAGAAGTTAAGTTCACAAGATAATAAACAATAAGGGTACTTTAAATATCATGGAGGTGTAGGAGTATGATGTTCGGGAGATTTACGGAACGGGCGCAGAAAGTACTTGCTTTAGCCCAAGAAGAAGCGGTTCGTCTAGGTCATAATAATATTGGTACAGAGCATATTCTTCTAGGCTTAATACGTGAAGGAGATGGTATCGCTGCGAAAGCTCTAGTCGCACTGGGTCTAGGTCTTGAGAAGATTCAAGATGAGGTAGAGACGTTGATTGGTCGGGGACAGGAACAGCCAACTAATATTGCTTACACACCAAGAGCTAAGAAAGTTATTGAACTCTCTATGGATGAGGCTCGTAAGCTTGGACATACCTATGTAGGAACAGAACATATTCTACTAGGTCTGATTCGCGAAGGCGAAGGTGTGGCTGCACGAGTACTTAACAATTTAGGAGTTAGTCTGAATAAAGCTCGTCAACAAGTATTACAACTGCTGGGTAGTAACGAGACGGTATCTAGTCACAGTGGAACACAGGTGAATGTGAATACACCCACTTTAGATAGTCTAGCAAGAGATCTAACGGCTTTTGCCAGAGAAGGTAATCTAGATCCTGTTATCGGTCGTAGTAAGGAAATTGAGCGAGTCATTCAGATATTGAGTCGTAGAACGAAGAATAATCCAGTATTAATTGGAGAACCTGGTGTAGGTAAGACAGCGATAGCTGAAGGGTTAGCTCAGAAGATTATTCAGAATGAAATACCAGAGACACTTCGCGATAAAAGAGTGATGACGCTTGATATGGGATCCGTTGTTGCTGGAACGAAATATCGCGGTGAATTCGAAGATCGTCTCAAAAAGATCATGGAAGAAGTTCGCCAAGCAGGTAACATTATTCTGTTCATCGATGAGTTGCATACATTGATTGGAGCAGGTGGAGCAGAAGGCGCTATTGATGCCTCTAACATTCTTAAACCTTCACTTGCCCGTGGTGAGTTACAATGTATTGGAGCGACAACGCTAGATGAATACCGTAAATATATTGAAAAAGATGCAGCATTGGAGCGCAGATTCCAGCCGATTACAGTGGATCAACCCTCCCCTGAAGAAGCGGTTCAGATTCTGTTCGGCTTGCGTGATCGTTATGAAGCGCACCATCGTGTGAAAATTACAGATGAAGCTATTGTTGAGGCGGTTAAATTATCTGATCGTTATATTACAGATCGTTTCTTACCCGATAAGGCTATCGATTTAATTGATGAAGCTGGTTCAAAGGTAAGACTGAATTCATACACGATTCCTCCTGATTTGAAGGAACTAGAGAATCGTCTAGAAGATATTCGTAAAGAAAAGGATTCTTCAGTTCAAAGCCAAGAATTCGAGAAAGCTGCAGCGCTTCGCGATACGGAACAGAAGATTCGCGAAGAGTTAGACATAACGAAGAATCAGTGGAAAGAAAAACAAGGAAGCACTGACTCTGAAGTGACACCTGACGATATCGCACAGATTGTTGCTAGTTGGACGGGTGTTCCAGTAAGTAAATTAAAAGAAGAAGAGACGCAACGTCTTCTGAATATGGAATCCATTCTACATGAACGTCTTGTAGGGCAAGAAGAAGCGGTTAAGGCAGTGAGTAAGGCGGTACGTCGTGCACGTGCTGGACTCAAAGATCCAAAACGTCCAATAGGTTCATTTGTATTCCTAGGGCCTACGGGTGTAGGTAAGACAGAATTAGCACGTGCAATGGCAGAGGCACTATTCGGAGATGAGAATGCAGTTGTACGGATCGATATGTCTGAGTATATGGAGAAACATGCGACATCTCGTCTAGTTGGAGCACCTCCTGGGTATGTAGGATATGAAGAAGGTGGGCAATTAACGGAGAAAGTACGCCGTAAGCCTTATTCTGTTGTTCTGTTGGATGAAATCGAGAAGGCACACCCAGAAGTGTTTAATATTTTGTTACAAGTACTTGAGGATGGTCGACTCACGGATTCCAAAGGACGTGTGGTTGATTTCCGTAATACATTAATTATCATGACTTCCAACGTAGGTGCTGAAGCGATCAAGCGTAATTCAACGTTAGGATTCACAGCAACACAAGATGGTGGGGCAGATTATTCCAACATGAAGGATAAAGTCATGGGCGAGCTAAAGAAAACATTCCGTCCAGAATTCTTGAACCGTATTGATGAAATTATTGTGTTCCATTCCTTGGAAGAGAAACATATTGCCAAAATCGTCACCTTGATGTCAGAGGAACTACGCAAACGGTTGAAGGAATTCGATGTTGACTTTATCTTGACAGATGAAGCCAAAGCCTTCTTAGCCAAAGAAGGTTACGATCCAGCATTTGGAGCTAGACCACTTCGTCGAGCCATCCAAAAGCATATTGAAGATCGTTTATCAGAAGAGTTACTCATGGGCACGATTAGCAAAGGGGATTCCCTTCTAATTGATAAGGGAGAAGATGGATTAACCGTCACCAAGACAGAACCATTGGCCCTTTCAGATGTTGCGGAAGAACAACAATAGATTAGACTAAAGGATCACTAAAGAGTAGCACTCTCCTATAAAAGGGGGTGCTACTTTTATTTGGTTAGATGCAGCAACTCATTATATATTATAATAAAGATAAGGATGTTCATTTTTTAATCCAAATGTACGATAAACCATAATAGAGGGTTAAAATAAAGGAGAAGGTCATGGCTAAGCTCAAAGTAAAGTTTAACTGTACGGAGTGTGGATATGAATCTCCGAAATGGTACGGTAAATGTCCAGGATGTCAGGCATGGAACTCGATGGTCGAGGAAATTGAAAGTGTTGTGAAGACGCAGGGAATGAACTCTTCTCTTTTTCAGAGTAAAGAAAAGCCTCTCGCCATCATAAATATAGAAAGTAGCAAGGAAGCTAGAGTGAACACAGGGATTGGGGAACTGAACCGTGTGCTTGGTGGAGGAATTGTACCAGGATCGTTAATCCTCGTCGGAGGGGACCCGGGTATTGGTAAATCAACGTTATTACTTCAAACATCACACTCACTCTCCATCTTTGGTCTTCGCGTACTATATATTTCTGGTGAGGAATCCGTACAACAGACGAAGTTAAGAGCTGATCGATTAGGAGCACTCTCCGCTGAGTTATTTGTTCTATGTGAGACGAATATGGAATCCATCGAAGTGGCTATTGAGAATGTGAAGCCAGACTTTCTTGTTATCGACTCGATACAGACCGTATATATTCCAGAGGTATCTAGTGCGCCGGGTAGTGTTTCTCAGGTTCGTGAATGTACAGCTCGATTTATGCGTGTATCTAAAGGTCTAGGTATCGCAACTGTATTAGTTGGCCATGTTACCAAAGAAGGTGCCATCGCAGGGCCAAGAATGTTAGAACATATGGTGGATTGTGTTCTCTATTTTGAAGGGGAGAGACATCACACATATCGCTTGCTAAGGGCTGTGAAGAACAGATTTGGTTCAACAAACGAGATCGGGATATTTGAGATGAATGAGAGCGGTCTGAAAGAGGTGGAGAATCCATCCGAGTTATTTCTTTCGGAAAGACCTCTTGGTGTCGCGGGTTCTACAGTTGTTGCTAGTATGGAAGGTACAAGGCCTGTGCTCGTTGAATTACAAGCATTGATTACGTCGACCAATTTCCCCTCACCTCGTCGAATGTGTACCGGAATAGATCATCATAGAATGAGTCTGATTATTGCGGTTCTCGAGAAAAGAATGGGGATGTTCTTACAGAATCAAGATGCGTATCTCAACGTCGCCGGTGGTGTGAAGCTGGATGAGCCAGCGGTAGACTTAGCCATAGCGGTAAGTATAGCATCGAGTTTTCGGGATGTTCCAACCAAGGCATATGATGTATTCTTTGGTGAGGTTGGTCTCACAGGTGAAGTTAGAGGTGTATCGCGTGTGGAGCAACGTGTGAAGGAAGCGGAGAAGTTGGGATTCAAGAGAGTGATCTTACCTGAGAAAAGTCTGAAGGGATGGCGTCATCCCAAAGGAATTGAACTTATAGGTGTAACGACAGTTGCACAAGCATTATCTGTTGCGTTAGATTAGGGGGTATTTATATTATGAAGGAAACCAATCAAATAGATATCATGAATGACTTATTAAAGTTAGTTGCACCGGGAACCCCCTTTAGGGATGGGCTTGAAAATGTCTTGCGTGCAAAAACAGGTGGATTAATCGTTGTTGGTTACAGCCCAGAAGTTATGGAGGTTGTCGATGGCGGATTCTCAATCAACTGCGATTTCTCACCCAATTATTTGTACGAATTAGCGAAGATGGACGGAGCTATAATATTAAGCGAGGACCTGAAGAGGATCTTGTATGCTAATACACAATTGATCCCTGATTCCTCCATATCATCTTCTGAGACAGGTATTCGTCATAGAACTGCGGAGCGAGTGGCTAAACAAACAGGGAAGCTTGTAGTATCGATCTCACAGCGTCGTACGATCATTACTCTATATCAAGGTAACTTACGTTATTCTCTAAAAGAGATTGGTGTCATTCTCACCAAAGCTAACCAAGCGATTCAGACGTTGGAGAGGTATCGTTCGGTACTTAATCAAGCGCTGACGAATCTTTCGGCATCCGAGTTTGAAGAACTTGTTACGATTCCAGAAGTGCTCAGTGTGATCCAGAGGGTAGAAAGGGTTGTTCGGATTAAGACGGAGATCAAACGATATATTACTGAATTGGGAAATGAAGGCCGTCTTATCAGTATGCAATTGGAGGAATTAGTTAGTAATATGGAAGTTGAAGCCTGGCTTCTGTATAGAGATTATGCGAAGGTAGACAAGGAAGATAAGATCCGTGAGATCATCGCAGGACTTAAACGGGCTACGGATGATGAATTGTTAGATCTTAACTATATTGCTCGATTGTTAGGATATTCTTCTTCTTCTGTCACATCAGAGGAATCTATTGTTCCTAGAGGGTATAGAGTACTTAACAAAATCCCTCGATTGCCTAATGTAATCATAAATAATCTGCTCGAGCGATTCGAAGAATTCCCTAGAATTATGAAAGCATCGGTCGAGGAATTGGATGAAGTGGATGGCATTGGAGAAGTTCGAGCGAGGAATATTAAAGAGGGTCTACATCGTCTTCAAGAGCAAGTATTTATTGACAGACAAGTGTAAATACCATACAATCAATGGGTGATTGAGGCTTAAATGAACGATACTGAGGTGGATAAATGATAACAAAATCAATTCCGAACATGTTTACGTTAGGTAACTTGGCTCTGGGAATGATAGCAATGATGATGGCGCTGGATGGAAAGTTTAGCATGGCCGCGATTATGATTATTATTGCAATGTTGTTGGATGGTCTAGATGGACGTGTAGCGAGGGCGCTAAATGCGCAGAGTGAGTTCGGGAAAGAGCTTGATTCTCTTTCAGATATGGTGTCTTTTGGAGCAGCACCTGCACTTCTTTTGTATATGGTTGCATTACAAGGAATGCCAGATTCAATTGCATGGACAGCGACAGCCATCTTTCCGATGTGTGGAGCTTTTCGTTTAGCAAGATTTAATGTTAGAACAGGAACAGCAGGTTACTTCGTCGGTTTACCAATTCCAGCAGCTGGGGGAGTACTAGCGACGTTAACTCTTTTTCATAATGAAATATCCGGAACTTATATGATTATTATTATGTTGTTGTTATCTTATTTAATGGTGAGCAGAGTAAGATATCCTAACTTCAAGAAGATTGGTCTTCCTAAAAAGGTCATCGTTGGTGCTCCTGTGGTGATTGTAATTGCTGTAGCCATTGCAGTGATGTTCCCAGAACAAATATCTAAAGTCATATTTATTCCTCTTGCCGTTTACGCGATTTACGGTGTTAAGAAAAGTATAGATCGATCGATCAGACAACGAAGAAAAAAAAAGAATGAAGAAGATCCTCTTCACATCGATCGTTAATAGTACGGTATATTTATAAAAAGCATTTATTTCCTGCCTTCAAGGCAATGAAATAAATGCTTTTTGTCTATTACAGATTTATTAACTCCATCATGACATATTAAATAATCCTAACGTAGCGCATTTGGTGGACACATGTGTTGCTATGGTGACGTAGTAATAAGTCAGATACTTGAATTTGAAAACCCTGTAAACCTAACGAACACATAGGACCCTTCACCTTTACTATTATGAATTTCATTCATTATATGCCAGTTGTTTACTTATTCTCAACTAAAAACAAATCGAGATTTGCAAAAGGTTATCTTAGCGTAATTTAAAATAAATTATTATGCGAGATAGGGATAACCTTATCGGAACTGGATCATACTGGATAATGATGAAGTAGCAGTATATATTTGAGGAGGTGTGGGTACTGATGTTAAAAAGAAGTATTTTGGTATTTATCGGTCTATGTGGTGTTTGGTTTGGATATGCGTTATATGATTCATTAGGTCAATCATTTCCCGAATGGATGAACCTATTCGGTGGGAAGGAAAGTGTTGGAGGAAGATTAGTTTTCACAGCGTTAGGTGCTATTTTATTTATGTTGATTGGCTCATTGAGTATAGAAAAACTGGTGGTTAGATTGCAATCATTTGTAGCGTCTTTCTCTAGAATGCCTATGAATGAACTTGCAGCGGGAGCAGCAGGATTAACAGGAGGGCTCTTACTAGCCTTGTTGCTGTATCCTAGCCTTGCATGGATCGGAACGGTAGGACAGTTGATCGCCGTTGGGTTGACACTTGTGTGCGGATATATAGGGTTTAGAATTGCTATGGAGAAAAGAGTGGAACTGGCTGCATTATGGACAACGGGAAGATGGAGTAGGGAAGAATTATCGGATGAAAGAAAGTTAGAGGAGCATAAGATCCTTGATACAAGCGTCATTATTGATGGTCGAATTGCGGATATTTGTAAGACTGGATTCATTGAAGGGACGATTGTCATTCCTGAATTCGTACTTGAGGAGTTGCAACATATTGCCGATTCATCTGATCTACTGAAGCGCAACCGCGGACGTAGGGGTCTTGATATTTTGAACAAAATTCAAAAAGAACTAGATATTAAAGTGATGATCTATGAAGGAGATTTCGAGGAGATATCTGAAGTGGATAGTAAACTTGTTAAATTGGCTAAGGTGTTAAAGGGAAAAGTGGTTACAAATGACTTCAACTTAAATAAAGTGTGTGAATTACAAGGTGTCTCTGTTCTTAATATTAATGACCTTGCTAATGCGGTTAAGCCGGTTGTTCTGCCAGGTGAAGAAATCATGGTTCAGGTAATTAAGGATGGTAAGGAACATGGACAAGGTGTAGCCTATCTTGATGATGGTACGATGATTGTCGTAGAAGGTGGACGGGAGTACATTGGAATGTTGATGGAAGTGTTAGTGACAAGCGTTCTTCAGACGTCTGCTGGACGAATGATCTTTGCGAAACCGAAACTGTTGGAAAAAGCTCAGTAAAAACGGTATGATGGAGATAACTATTTCTTCGTAGTACATGGGGATGAAGACAGGGGTATCAATATGGACAATCGTCTGGGAATCGTTATTGTATCTGCCGGTAAAGGTTCTCGTATGGGTACGAAAGAGAGTAAACAGTATTTAAAGCTTGCGGATAAACCTATTATTGTACATACACTTGAAGTGTTTAATAGGTTGCCATTAGTAAGTGAGATTGTCCTAGTTACAGGTGAAGAGGATATAGAACGTGCGAAGGCATGGGTACAGGATTATCACTTGAGCAAAGTAGTGAAGGTAATATCAGGTGGAAGCGAGAGACAACATTCTGTATATAAAGGTTTATTAGAAATCCAATCAGAATGGGTTATGGTCCATGATGGGGTGAGACCGTTCGTGCATCCATCGGATATAGAGCAATGTTATGAAGTGGCATTACGTGTCGGAGCATCAGTCTTGGCTGTACCTGTGAAGGACACCATTAAGAAAGTGGATGCATCCGGAATTATTGTGGCGACACCAGATCGCCAGAGTCTGTGGGCTATTCAGACCCCACAGACTTTTCGTATTTCAGATCTTCTGAGAGCACACGAAGATGCACAGCGTGTTGAATTCGTAGGCACAGATGATTCTATGCTAGTGGAAAGAATCGGAATTCCTGTTGCAGTTGTACAAGGAAGTTATTCCAATATCAAACTGACGACACCAGATGATTTAGAGTATGCTGAATTTATTGAGGAACGTAAGGGGGAAGCTTAATTATGATACGTGTTGGACAAGGGTTCGATGTACATCAACTAGTAGAGGGTAGACCATGCATTATAGGGGGGGTAACCATTCCTTATGAGTTAGGACTAGTTGGGCATTCCGATGCGGATGTTCTGTTGCATGCAGTTACCGATGCGATACTAGGTGCTTTAGGCTTAGGGGATATTGGGAAGCATTTCCCAGATACGGATCCTCGTTATAAAGATGCGGATAGTCTTAAGTTGTTGGAAGAAGTATGGGTTCTTGCTAAAGAAAAGGGATATTCACTTGGTAATATTGATTCAACTATCATTGCTCAGAAACCAAAGATGGCACCATATATACCTCAAATTGCGGAAGTTATCGCCATGGCGCTTGATGCTGATATCAGCCAAGTGAATGTTAAAGCGACAACAACGGAGCAATTAGGATTCGTCGGAAGAGGCGAGGGAATCGCTGCTCAATCAATTGTATGCTTAACGAAGAAGGAGGGATAATCATGACCAATGAAGTGCGCGTGCGCTATGCACCTAGTCCGACAGGACATTTACATATTGGTAATGCTAGAACAGCTCTTTTTAATTATTTATTTGCTCGTAATTTAGGTGGGAAATTGATTGTTCGAATTGAGGATACAGACCTGAAGCGTAACGTAGAGGGTGGAGAAGAAAGCCAACTTAAATATTTGAAATGGTTGGGTATCGATTGGGATGAGAGTATAGATGTAGGGGGCGAATACGGACCATACCGTCAGACAGAGCGTCTCACGATGTATGAGAAGTATTGGCAGGAATTATTAGATAAGGGATTTGCTTATCATTGTTATTGTACAGAAGAGGAATTGGAACAGGAGCGCGAAGGTCAGATTGCTCTTGGGCAGACACCTCGTTACTCTGGACAACATCGTGATTTAACAGATGAACAATGTCGTGCTTTTGAAGCAGAAGGACGTATAGCTAGTATCCGCTTTAGAGTGAAAGAGGACACGACATATACCTTTGACGATATGGTAAAGGGAGAGATCTCCTTTAACACGCATGATACTGGAGATTTCGTAATTGTGAAGAAGGATGGGATTCCGACGTACAACTTTGCTGTTGTTGTTGATGACCACCTGATGAAAATTACACATGTATTACGTGGAGAAGATCATGTTTCTAATACGCCACGACAGTTAATGATCTATGAGGCACTAGGTTTTGAACCTCCACAATTTGGGCATATGACGTTAATTGTGAATGAACATCATAAGAAACTCAGCAAACGTGATGAATCGATTGTGCAATTTATTGAACAATATGATCAATTGGGATATTTGCCAGAGGCTCTGTTTAATTTCATCTCTCTACTCGGATGGTCACCTGAGGGCGAAGAGGAAATGTTTAGTAAGGATGAATTGGTCAGTATTTTCAATGCAGCACGTTTATCCAAGAGTCCCGCGGTGTTTGATCAGAATAAGTTAGCTTATATGAACAATCATTATATTAAGCAGGCAGACCCAGAACGTATTGCTAAGTTAGCTATCCCCCATCTACAAATGGCAGGGCGCTTACCTGAGGAATTGAATGCAGAGCAAGAGGATTGGGCGAATTCACTTATTGCTCTGTATCAAGAGCAACTCAATTGTGCTTCGGATATCGTGGCGTTATCGGAGATGTTCTTCCGTACTGAAATCGAATGTGGTGAAGAAGAGAAGGCTATCCTAGCCGAGGAACAGGTGCCTACAGTGTCAGCGGCTCTCCTTGCTAAGTTGAACGCCTCAGAGGAATTCAGCCCAACGAATATAGCTGTTCTTATTAAGGAAGTTCAGAAAGAGACAGGTTTCAAAGGGAAGCAATTGTTCATGCCTATTCGTGTAGCGTTAACAGGACAGATTCATGGCCGTGACCTGAATCAGACGATCTATCTTCTGGGGTTAGATAAGGTTAAGAACAGGCTTAAATCACAAATCGCTGGCTCATAACATAATGTAAGAAATGAATTTCTCTTAAAGACCTTGTCAGTTGGCTTTCTATTCGTTATAATACACCCAACTAACTTTATGCTACTATGTGTAATAGTAGGTCGTATGTCTTTTGGAATATGTGTGAATAGCTAAGATCAGGAGAAGTACATTATTAAGGCATGTTCCAGAGAGGATAACCAGGCGAGTTCATACTCTCCTAAGGCTGTGAGTTATCTATATGTCGGTAATCGAAATGCGCCTGTGAGCTGATTGATCAATGAATAGAGTTGTATTCTGCTCTATAGATTAGATCTGTCCGGATTGTCATCCGTTATAAGACACTAAGATGAGATGGATATCATATTCAATGTGTATTATGAGTATGTTGAACAACTCAAGCAGAGTGGAACCGCGGTCAACGCCTCTGCAGCATATGCTGCAGGGGTGTTTTTTGATTTCTATATGGATGACATGGACACGGGTATTGTAATAAGGAAAGCCGATAAGTGTCGAAGAGGAGAACGATATGTTTAAGAACATGAAGTCAGATATCCAAGCGGTATTTGAAAATGATCCCGCAGCTAGAGGATTATTCGAAGTTATCTTCACCTATTCGGGACTTCACGCCATCTGGGCACAGAGAATTTCTCATATGTTTTATAGACGTCGTTGGTTTACATTGGCAAGGGTTATCTCACAAGCTAGTCGTTTTATGACAGGTATTGAGATTCACCCAGGTGCAACGATTGGAAAGAGACTATTTATCGATCACGGAATGGGCGTCGTTATTGGCGAGACGTGTGAGATTGGCGACGATGTAGTCATATATCAAGGGGTAACTCTTGGAGGAACAGGGAAGGAAAAGGGTAAACGACATCCGACGATTGGCAATAATGTCGTTATCGCATCGGGTGCTAAGGTGTTAGGTTCTTTCACAGTAGGAGATCAATCTAATATTGGAGCTAATTCGGTTGTCTTAAAGGAAGTCCCACCCAATAGTACTGTTGTGGGTATTCCCGGTAAGATTGTGAAGAAGGATGGAAGACGGATTGATCGCCTTAGCCACCAATTACCCGACCCCGTCAGAGATGCCATGCAGTTGCTTGAGGGGCAGATTGATGCACTTCGCCATGAACTGGAACGTGTGAAGCAAGAAAACCAACAGTTGCACAAACAAGAACAAAATCAAGATTAATAGCTTGAACGAAAGGAATGGAACATATGGCTCTAAAAATGTATAACACACTCACTCGTAGTAAGGAACTCTTTATACCGCAAGAACCTGGAAAGGTAAAAATGTACGTATGTGGACCAACCGTCTACGATTTTATTCATATTGGTAATGCACGTCCTATGATCGTATTTGATATCGTTAGAACCTATCTCGAACAGCTTGGTCATGTGGTGAACTATGTTGTTAATTTTACAGATGTAGATGATAAGCTTATTCGTAAGGCCGAACAAATGGATCTCACAGTTCCGGAGGTTGCAGATACTTTTATAGGGGCATTCTATGAAGATTTAGAAGGAATGGGATTGACGCGTGCTACGATCAATCCTCGTGTGACAGATAATATTGATTCCATCATTGAATTCATTCAAGAACTTGAAGCTAAGCAATTCGCTTATGAGAATGGTGGGGATGTATTCTACCGTACCCATAAGTTCAAGGAATATGGCAAGCTATCCCACCAAAATATTAAGGAATTGCAGTTCGGCATTCGAATTGGTGTGGATGAGCGGAAGGAACATCCAGAGGACTTCGTGCTTTGGAAGGCCGCAAAGACCGGAGAAATCTCTTGGTCAAGTCCATGGGGTGAGGGAAGACCGGGATGGCATATTGAATGCTCAGCTATGGCTCGGCGTTACTTAGGTGATACAATCGATATTCATGGCGGTGGGCAGGATTTACAATTCCCTCATCATGAATGTGAAGTAGCCCAGACCGAAGCATTAACGGGTCAGAAATTCGCGAATTACTGGATGCATAATGGCTATATCAATATTGATAATGAGAAAATGTCTAAGTCGTTAGGTAATGGTATATTGGTCAAGGATTTACGTAAACAGTATAGATGGGAGTCTATCCGCTACTTTATGTTATCTAGCCAATATCGCAATCCACTCAATTTTAACAATGAGACGATGGAGCAGGCAGAGAAAAGTATAGAGCGGATTCGTAATGCCGTGAATAATCTTAAACATCGCCTAACTGCGGTATCTACAGGGATGCCCGAAGATGTTAATGAGTCTTTAAGTGTAAGACTTGCAAACATTTTAGATACTTATCATGCCAAAATGCAAGATGATTTCAACACACCAGACGCGATTACAGCGATGTTTGAGTGGGTGAATGAAGCGAACTTGTTACTACAACAACCTGTTGTAAAGGCAGTAGATATACACGCGTTACTTCATGCTTTTGAAGAAATGAATAGCGTGTTAAGATTATATGCTGTCGGAGACACTGACCTTCTTGATGAGGAAGTGGATACGCTCATCAGTGAACGGGAGCAGGCACGCAAGGATAAACAATGGGGTCGTGCAGACGAAATTCGTGATCTACTAGCTTCGCGCGGTATTTTATTAGAAGACACAGCGCAGGGAATGCGATGGAGACGCAAATGACGGAGGGTAACGACTTGAACCCATTCGAGGGTGGATTATTCCCGTTCCCTCCGACAAAAAAGGCTAATCTGATCCCCCCAATTGTATTAGCATACATTGGAGATGCCCTTTATGAAGTGGCTGTACGTCAATATTTAATCTCTAAGCCCAACCTTAGACCACATCATCTTCATACATCAGCTACGAAGATGGTGTCGGCGAAAGCGCAAAGCAGAATCATAACCTATCTGGATCAATTCTTAACTGAAGAGGAAAAGAATGTAGTTCGGCAAGGCCGTAATGCGAAGTCCGGAGGGGTTCCAAAGAATGCTGATGTGTTGGAATATCGCCATGCTACTGCCTTCGAATCTTTAATTGGATATCTCTATTACACGGAACAAATAAAGAGAATGAATGAACTCATATTACTTAGTATTAAGTTCATGGATCAATAAGCTGTCAAATTGAAAACGGAAGAAGGACGAAGAAGATGGAAGAGGAAATGATTGCTGGGAAACATTCTGTAACCGAAGCACTGAAATCGGGTAGAAGTATCAATAAAATATGGATCTCTGAAAATGCTCAAAAACATTTAACGCTACCCATTGTGGCTGAAGCTAAGAAACGTGGAGTTGTGATTCAGCAAGTCGACAAACGAAAGTTAGATCAACTAGTGCCAGATGTTCAGCACCAAGGTGTTGTAGCACAAGTGGCACCTTATGAATATGCAGAAGTAGAAGATATTCTACTGCATGCACAACAAAAAGGTGAGGTACCTTTCTTGTTATTGCTCGATGAAATAGAGGATCCTCATAATTTGGGGTCCATTTTAAGAACGGCAGATTGCACAGGTGTGCATGGTGTGATCATTCCCAAACGTCGCTCTGCTCAAGTGACGGCAACCGTATCTAAGACATCTGCAGGAGCTGTTGAATATGTACCTGTAGCCCAAGTGACTAATCTAGGACAGACCATTGATAACTTGAAAGAACAAGGTATCTGGGTTGTGGGGACAGACGTTGATGCAGTTCAAGAATTATATGAGACGGATGTATTCACGGGACCAGTAGCCATCGTTGTGGGTAACGAGGGTAAAGGTATGGGTCGATTAATAAGAGAGAAGTGCGATGTGTTGGTAACATTGCCTATGGCAGGGAAGATTAACTCGTTAAATGCATCCGTAGCTGCTGGAGTGGTCATGTACGAAGTGGTTCGTCAACGTCGTAAGTCAGAGTAGTTAACGATGGTAGACTTGCAGGATGTTCTTCTTGTAGATGCATACAACATCATTGGGGGATGGCCCGAGCTGGCCAGACTAGCAACCATGAATATGCAAGAAGCGAGGGACCGTTTACTTGAGAGACTAGCAAATTATCAGGCGTTCTCTGGAAAAAGAGTCATTGCAATCTTTGATGCCTATCGTGTGCCAGGCCTTGGCAAGTCTTTCTCACAGAATAAAGTATCCGTCCATTTCACCAAGGAAAAGGAGACAGCTGATGAGACAATTGAACGCTTAGTAGTAGAAATGATGCACAGGCGTCGTCAAATCTACGTTGCAACGAGCGATTCGATCGAACAGCATGTTGTTTTTGCAAAGGGAGCATTACGTATATCAGCTCGTGAATTACTTATTGAGGTAGAGAATTGTGAACAAGAAATTCAAAAACAAATTGAATTGGACAAGAGCGTTACCAATGGAAATACATTAGATACGAAATTAAGCGAAGAACAGCGAATGATGTTTGAACGCTGGCGACGAGAATGACAAAGTGGAGTAGATAATCAACTGGTAAAACCTACAAACTCCAACCAATGTTGTTATAGTTGTCTTAAATTAGCTATATTGTGGTTGACGGTTGTAGGTTACATAATATATACTGGGGCTATATTTCACAGAGTAACGGTGTACCTTTCGTTGCAGCCGGGGGGATTCTGGTGGGTGTCGACTTTAAGGATTTAGTAGTGTCAGATTATGTATCTCTCAGTGATGAGGATATTGTTCAAGCTTTCCGATTAGGGGAGAGTGAAGCACTTGAGTTCTTGATTAATAAGTATAGAAACTTTGTACGAGCTAAAGCCAGATCCTACTTCTTGATTGGTGCTGATCGCGAAGATATCGTTCAAGAAGGAATGATTGGGTTATATAAATCGATAAGAGATTTCAAAGCGGATAAGCAATCCTCGTTCAAAGCGTTCGCTGAATTGTGCATTACAAGACAGATAATTACAGCGATTAAGACAGCTACACGACAGAAGCATATTCCATTGAATTCTTACATATCGCTGGACAAGCCCATTTATGATGAAGATTCAGATCGAACGTTGCTAGATGTCATTACCGGCACTCAAATATGCGACCCGGAGCAACTAGCAATTAATAAGGAAGAGTTTATGGGCCTTGAAGAGAAAATGTCAGAAATTCTAAGTGATCTTGAACGTAGAGTGCTCATGTTGTATTTAGATGGGCAATCCTATCAGGAAATATCGATAGATTTAGATAGGCATGTTAAGTCAATTGACAATGCCCTTCAACGTGTTAAACGTAAGTTGGAAAGATACTTAGAAGAAAAAGATAACTATAAATAATGCTTAGATAGAAAAGGCTCATTTGCGAGTCTTTTTTTTATCACGGAATGGGATATGGATGTTTAGAGCCTGTAAGAATGACTATACTAGTATATGATTGCAGATGGCTCTGGAATAGAGAAGATAGATTGACAACGACTTTTCGAAGCGGGATAAAATGGTCACTTGTGAGGTTCAATCTTTCGTTGACATGATATGAGCCATGTGATAGAGTGATTTAGGTAAGCCTAAATTCGCGTGGTTTTAATGGATAAGAGAGTATCAGTCATCATGTATTCTTTCTTGTTCATCTCGCAGAAATGGCTTTTTCTTTCAGCGATGGAAGTGAAACTGTTTCTAATTGGGATCAATATAGGGTCTTCTTGAAGAAGACATCTACGGGAGGTGCACATCATGCGGGTAATTATCACTTTGGCTTGTACAAATTGCAAACAAAGAAACTACGCAACCACAAAGAACAAGCGGAATCACCCCGACCGCATGGAGATGAAGAAATTTTGCAAGTATTGTAACGAGCAAACTCCTCATCGCGAAACCAGATAAGATAGTCTTATTGGAGGTGTAGTCGGCGTGAAACGTAAGTTCAAGTCAATTTTTTCCTTTTTCTCTGAGAGCTGGGCAGAACTTAAAAAGGTTCGCTGGCCTAATCGTAAAGAGCTGACAAACTATACACTAATCGTTATCGGTACAGTTACGTTTGTTACGATTTACTTTTGGGTGCTCGACATCGGTATTTCCGCTGTGATCGAAGCGATTATTTAAGAAGGGTCCCAGGTGGCGTAATATGGAAAAGAGCTGGTATGTTGTTCATACCTATTCAGGGTATGAGAATAAGGTCAAAGCCAATTTGGAAAAACGTGTAGAGTCGATGGGTATGGAAGATAAGATATTCCGTGTTCTTGTTCCTATGGAAGAAGAAATCGTAAACAAAGACGGTAAGAAAAAGACTGTCATGCGTAAAGTTTACCCTGGATATGTCATTGTCGAAATGATCCAAACTGATGATTCTTGGTATGTTGTTCGCAATACACCAGGAGTAACAGGTTTCGTAGGTTCAACAGGCTCAGGTTCTAAACCTACAGCCCTGCTTCCTGAAGAAATGGAGCAGATTCTCAAGCATATGGGAATGAATGAACCGAAACCCCATGTTGAATTTGAACTTAAGGAATCCGTTAAGATTAAAGTCGGACCTTTTGCGAATTTCGTTGGCTCTGTCGAAGAAATTTTGGTGGACAAGAGTAAAGTCAAGGTACACGTTAATATGTTTGGACGGGAAACACCAGTTGAATTGGATTTCGATCAAGTGGAAAAGATTGATTAATCTTTATGTTTCTTGTGGGAGGGCAGCGATGTCCGCTTAACCACTATTGAGTCAAGGAGGTGTTTTACATGGCTAAAAAGGTAATCAAAATGGTAAAACTGCAGATCCCTGCAGGTAAAGCGAATCCGGCACCACCGGTAGGTCCAGCATTGGGTCAAGCAGGTGTCAACATTATGGCATTCTGTAAAGAGTTCAATGCGCGTACAGCAGATCAAAATGGATTAATTATTCCAGTTGAAATCTCTGTATTTGAGGATCGTTCCTTTACATTCATCACCAAGACTCCTCCTGCTGCAGTTCTACTTCGCGTAGCTGCAAAGATTGAGAAGGGTTCTGGAGAACCAAACAAGAAGAAAGTTGCTACAGTGAATCGTACAGTTGTACGTGGAATCGCTGAGCAAAAAATGCCTGACCTTAATGCTGCATCCGTTGAGGCTGCAATGCGTATGGTTGAAGGTACTGCTCGTAGTATGGGAATCAAGATCGAAGATTAGTATTAGATTTTTCTGCGACACGCAGATCTGAATAAGATCAGCAAATGTGGGAGGAATATCCGCTAATACCACAAAGGAGGAATATTTCATGGCTAAACATGGTAAGAAATATCAAGATGCTGCTAAACTAATTGATAGTGAAACAGTATATGAGCCTTCAGAAGCCGTATCTTTGGTGAAAAAGGCAGCGACTGCTAATTTTGATGAAACTGTTGAAGTAGCTGTTCGTTTGGGTGTAGACCCTCGTAAACAAGACCAAGCCGTTCGTGGAGTAGTTGTCTTGCCACATGGTACAGGTAAAACTCAACGCGTATTGGTATTTGCAAAGGGTGACAAAGCGAAAGAAGCGGAAGCGGCTGGTGCAGATTTTGTTGGTGATGTAGATATGATCAACAAGATTCAACAAGGTTGGTTCGATTTCGATGTCTGCGTAGCTACACCTGATATGATGAGTGAGGTTGGTAAACTGGGTCGTCTGCTTGGTGGTAAAGGTCTAATGCCTAACCCTAAAGCGGGAACAGTTACTTTTGATGTTGCCAAAGCTGTTCAAGAAATTAAAGCGGGTAAGATCGAATACCGTCTCGACAAAGCGGGTCAAATTCACGCGCCAATCGGTAAAGTATCATTTAGCGATGAACAGTTGAATGAGAACCTTAAATCATTGGTAGAAGCGTTGAACCGTGCGAAGCCAGCATCTGCTAAAGGTGTATATCTGAAGGGGATTGCTATTTCCTCTACGATGGGTCCAAGCGCACGCGTAAACTCAGCAACTTACAAATAAACTTATATTGACTTGGTTGATATAATTTGATAATATGTAAGAGTTGTTGTAAATGACTTCGTATTAATTATAAAGTTGAATATGCTTACCGTAGACAGTAGGTGCCTGTGGCATAATTTCCTACCGAGGTGTTGTGATAGAACGTCAGAATGACTTGGATGCAAATCCAAATAAATGATGCTTCATCAGGCCTTCGTGAAATCTGCGAAGGCTTTTTAAATGCCTAAGTAGAATGGTCAGTGGTTTGTTATACTGCTGTACAGTAAACTATCAGGAGGTGTAGAGAATGGCAAATGCAAAAATTATTCAAGCTAAACAAGATGCAGTAGATGTTGTAACGGAAAAGTTGCGTAATAGTGTAACTACTGTTGTAGCGGATTACCGCGGATTGAACGTTACCCAAATCACTGAATTGCGTAAGCAACTTCGTGAAGCAGGTATTGAAATGTCAGTATTGAAAAACTCTTTGTTGCGTCGTGCGACTGCTGCTACTGAACTTACAGAATTGGATGAGATCTTAGTTGGTCCATCAGTTGTAGTGTTTGGTGCAGAAGATGTTGTAGCGCCTGCAAAAATTCTTAACGATTTCGCTAAGAAGAATACGGCATTAGAAATTAAGGGTGCTGTAGTAGAAGGTAAAGTCGTTAGCGTTGATCAAATTAAAGCGTTGGCAGAACTTCCGTCTCGCGATGGACTTCTTTCCATGCTTCTCAGTGTATTGCAAGCGCCTGTGCGTAACTTCGCACTTGTCGTTAAAGCAGTTGCTGAAAAAGAAGATCAAAGCGCTTAATGTCTTTGATTCTTATAAGTTCCGTATTAAACAAAATATTATAATATAAATTGGAGGTTCCACCATGACTAATGAACAAATTTTAGAAGCGATTAAAGGTATGTCTGTATTGGAATTGAACGATCTTGTTAAAGCAATCGAAGAAGAATTCGGCGTAACTGCTGCTGCTCCAGTAGCTGCTGCAGGTGCTGTTTCAGCTGCTGCTGAAGAGCAATCTGAATTTGACGTAGTATTGACTGGCGCTGGTGCTTCTAAGATCAACGTAATCAAAGCAGTTCGTGAAATCACTGGTCTTGGTTTGAAAGAAGCTAAAGATCTAGTTGACAACGCACCAAAAGCTTTGAAAGAAAAAGTATCAAAAGAAGAAGCAGAAGCTGTAAAAGCAAAATTAGAAGAAGTAGGCGCATCTGTAGAATTGAAGTAATTACTTCTTATCGTTCTATAGCAGCAATGCTTGCTATCATCTTTAGAGAAACAAACCCCTTGAATTTAGTTCAAGGGGTTTGTTTATAATTAATGTATGTCTAAGATGAAGAAAATAGGAAAAAATAGAAATAAACGAATAATTCGGAGGTTTAAGATGCCGCAGCATTATTATTCGAACGAACCCATAGTACAACATGATAGAAAAACAAATGAACAGGTCTTAAGAGGAGAAAAATACCAATTCATCAGTGATGCGGGTGTATTCTCGAAGAATGGTGTGGATTTTGGTAGCAAAGTATTAATTGAAGCTATGGATATAGGGCGTGAAGCTCATGTGCTTGATGTCGGATGTGGATATGGACCGATTGGATTGGCTGCAGCGAAGTTAGCAAGCAATGGTCATGTGACTATGATTGATGTAAATAACAGAGCGATTAAGTTGGCTAAAGAAAATGCTCAGTTAAATGGTATATCGAATGTTTCCATTGTGGAAAGTGATTTATACACAGCGGTGAAGGGACAACGGTTCGACGTTATTCTAAGCAATCCACCCATCCGTGCAGGAAAAGAAACAGTCCATGCCATATTTGAACAAGCATATGATCACTTGATTGAAGGCGGAACATTGTGGGTCGTCATTCAGAAAAAGCAGGGGGCTCCTTCTGCTAAAGACAAACTAGAGAAGTGTTTCGGGGAAGTACAAGAAGTAACCAAGGAAAAAGGTTATCGTATATTTAAGGCCGTCAAACAAGGTGGGAATTCGAATCTAAACTATTGACTTGACATTTCAGATATGATACTATTATGAAATGTCAGTATTAGGATAGGCTTCTTGTCTTTAGTTTGCTCAAATATGTTGGTTGCTATTAGTTACTAAACATATAAGGTGTATATCACATAAAGATATGCATGTGTTGTGATGCTAAAGATTTTAAAGCCTATGCGATGTAAGACCCATTGGGATTTGCTCTTTGTTCGAAAGAATTCGGGTAAGGGCTTTTCTTTATTTGTGGGAGCGAGGTCTGTATGGTTACATTATAAATGCCCAAACAGAGGTTCGCAATGTATTTTTAAAGTGAGTAGACATGAGGGGTGAGTTAAAGTTGGCGGGACATCTTGTTCAGTATGGTCGACGCACTCGGCGAAGTTATGCGCGAATTAACGAAGTACTCGAAATTCCGAACCTGATTGAAATTCAACAAAAATCTTACGATTGGTTTTTGGAAGAAGGATTACGTGAGATGTTTCACGATATTTCGCCGATCCAAGATTTCACAGGTAATTTGGTTCTAGAGTTTATAGACTACAGTCTGGGTGAGCCTAAATATAGCATGGACGATGCTAAAGAGCGTGATGTTACGTATGCGGCTCCGTTGCGTGTTAAGGTAAGGCTTATCAACAGGGAAACAGGAGAAGTCAAAGAACAAGAAGTGTTCATGGGTGACTTCCCACTGATGACGGAGACAGGTACATTTATTATCAACGGTGCAGAACGGGTAATTGTCAGTCAGTTGGTACGCTCTCCTAGCGTCTATTTCAGCACCAAAATTGATAAGAACGGAAAACGGAATTATTCAGCAACTGTGATTCCTAACCGTGGAGCATGGCTTGAACTGGAGACAGATGCGAAGGATATTATGTATGTCCGTATTGATCGTACTCGTAAAATTCCAGTAACAGTTCTACTTCGCGCACTGGGATTTGGTAGTGATGCTGAAATTCTAGATTTATTAGGTGACGATCAATATATTCTTAATACGTTGGATAAAGATAACACGGATTCAACTGAGAAAGCGCTCATAGAGATTTATGAACGTCTTCGTCCAGGTGAACCACCTACGTTAGACAATGCAAAGAGTCTATTAGTGGCAAGGTTCTTTGATCCGAAACGTTATGATCTTGCGAATGTAGGTCGGTATAAAATAAACAAAAAATTACACATTAAAAATCGCTTGTTTAACCAAAAGTTGGCGCAAAACTTAGTTGACCCAGAAACGGGAGAAATCTTGGCAGAATCTGGTCAAATGGTAGATCGTCGATTGTTGGATGAATTGATTCCTTACTTGGAGAATGGTGTTGGTCTTAAGACTTATCATGTGGCCAATGGAGCGCTTAATGCGGGTGAAGTTCCACTTCAAAGTATTGACGTGTTCTCACCTAACGAAGAGGGTAAAGTTATCAAAGTGATTGGAAATGCCAATATTGATAAATCGATTAAGAATATTACACCAGCTGATATTATTTCATCCATCAGTTACTTCCTTGATTTACTTCAAGGTGTAGGGAATACAGATGACATTGACCACTTGGGTAACCGTCGTCTACGTTCTGTTGGTGAATTGCTTCAGAATCAATTCCGTATAGGTCTTTCTAGAATGGAACGTGTCGTTCGCGAGAGAATGTCTATACAGGATGCGAACGTGATTACGCCACAAGCGTTAATTAACATTCGACCTGTTATAGCATCGATCAAGGAGTTCTTCGGTAGCTCCCAGTTGTCGCAATTTATGGATCAGACTAACCCTCTTGGCGAATTGACACATAAACGTCGTTTATCTGCTTTGGGACCTGGTGGTCTGACTCGTGAGCGTGCTGGTTTCGAAGTTCGAGATGTGCATCCGAGTCATTATGGTCGGATGTGTCCAATCGAGACACCGGAAGGTCCGAATATCGGTTTGATCAACTCATTATCCACATTTGCTCGTGTCAATGAATATGGATTCATTGAAGCGCCATATCGTTGGGTTGATCCGAAGACAGGAATCGTTACGGAACATATCGATTATCTAACTGCGGATGAAGAGGACAACTATGTTGTTGCACAGGCGAACGCTATATTGACAGAAGATAGTAAGTTCCAGGATGACATTGTTATCGTTCGTTATAACAAGCAGGCTGACAACATTCTATCTATGCCAAGTGATCGCGTCGATTATATGGACGTTTCTCCTAAGCAAGTGGTATCAGTCGCTACGGCGCTTATACCGTTCCTTGAGAATGATGACTCTAACCGAGCATTGATGGGATCTAACATGCAACGTCAAGCGGTACCGCTTCTCATTCCGAAAGCTCCACTAGTTGGAACTGGAATGGAACATAAAGCAGCAAAAGATTCTGGTGTATGTATTGTATCCAACTGTGACGGTATTATTGAACGATCTTCAGCCAATGAAATTTGGGTACGCCGTGTTGAGATGGTGGACGGCAATGAAGTGAAGGGTGATATCGAGAAACATAAACTTCATAAATTTATGCGTTCGAACCAAGGAACCTGTATTAATCAACGTCCTATCGTTAAAAGAGGAGACGTTGTGAAAAAAGGGGACATCCTTGCAGATGGACCATCTACGGAAATGGGCGAACTTGCTCTTGGACGAAACGTTGTCGTTGCGTTCATGACGTGGGAAGGTTATAACTACGAGGATGCTATTCTTCTAAGTGAGAAGATGGTAAAAGAAGACGTATATACTTCAATTCATATTGAAGAGTATGAGTCTGAAGCTCGTGATACGAAGCTTGGACCTGAAGAAATTACACGTGATATTCCTAACGTAGGTGAAGATGCACTACGCAATTTGGATGAGCGTGGCATTATCCGCATAGGTGCCGAGATTAGTGCTGGAGACATTCTAGTTGGTAAAGTCACACCAAAAGGTGTAACGGAATTAACTGCAGAAGAGCGACTGTTACATGCTATCTTTGGAGAAAAGGCTCGCGAAGTACGTGATACATCTCTACGTGTTCCACATGGTAGTGATGGTATTATCGTTGACGTGAAAGTCTTCACTCGTGAGAATGGTGATGAGTTACCTCCAGGTGTTAACCAAATGGTTCGTGTATATATTGCACAGAAGCGTAAAATCTCTGAAGGTGACAAGATGGCAGGACGACATGGTAACAAGGGTGTCGTTGCGCGTATTCTACCTGAAGAAGATATGCCATTCCTTCCAGATGGTACACCAGTTCAAGTTGTATTGAACCCGTTGGGTGTGCCATCGCGTATGAACATCGGTCAGATTCTTGAAGTACACATTGGTATGGCAGCAATGAGACTAGGAATTCATATTGCTACGCCAGTATTTGATGGAGCTAATGAGGAAGATGTCTTCGATACGATGGAAGAATCGGGTATGCAACGTAACGGTAAGACGAAGTTGTATGATGGTCGTACCGGTGATTTGTTTGAACGTGAAGTTACTGTTGGTGTCATGCATATGATCAAATTGGCACACATGGTTGACGATAAAATCCATGCTCGTTCAACAGGACCTTACTCTCTTGTTACACAACAACCATTGGGTGGTAAAGCTCAATTTGGTGGTCAACGTTTCGGAGAGATGGAAGTATGGGCGTTGGAAGCTTACGGTGCTGCATATACATTGCAAGAGATCTTGACTGTTAAATCGGACGATGTTGTCGGTCGAGTTAAAACGTACGAGTCCATTGTTAAAGGTGAGAATGTGCCGGAACCAGGTGTTCCAGAATCATTTAAGGTTCTAATTAAAGAACTTCAATCCCTTGGTATGGATGTTAAGATCCTTAGTGGTGATGAACAAGAAATCGAGATGAAAGAACTCGATGATGAAGATGAAGTGGCAGGCGACAAGTTGAGTCTCAACTTGGAAGGCGCGGAAGTCGGACGGGAATAAGAAGAATGTGATCGGCAGTTAGGCTTGCCTTGCTGCCCAATCACGTTATTTACTAATGTAATACTAGATTAAGGAGGGTTGCTCCTTGTTGGACGTTAATAATTTTGAGTATATGAAAATAGGGCTTGCTTCTCCTGAGAAGATTCGATCATGGTCCCGTGGAGAAGTTAAAAAACCGGAAACGATTAACTATCGTACGCTTAAACCGGAAAAAGAGGGTCTGTTCTGTGAGAAGATCTTTGGTCCAACAAAAGATTGGGAATGTCATTGTGGTAAGTATAAGCGTGTTCGTTATAAAGGTGTTGTCTGTGATCGTTGTGGCGTTGAAGTAACTCGCGCTAAAGTCCGTCGTGAGCGCATGGGACACATCGAACTTGCTGCTCCTGTATCTCATATCTGGTATTTCAAAGGTATTCCAAGCCGTATGGGTCTAGCATTGGATATGTCTCCAAGATCACTCGAAGAGATCATATACTTCGCGTCATATGTTGTAACAGATCCTGGCGAAACACCACTAGAGAAGAAACAACTTCTGTCTGAGAAGGAATATCGTAGTTATCGCGAGAAATATGGCTTCGGTTTCCATGCAGGCATGGGTGCAGAGGCTGTCAAGAAACTTCTACAAGATATTGAAGTGGATAAGGAATTAGTATTCCTAAAAGAAGAACTGCGTACAGCACAGGGTCAACGTCGTAACCGTGCGATCAAGCGTCTTGAAGTAATTGAGGCTTTCCGCAATTCTGGTAACAAACCAGAGTGGATGATTATGGACGTGCTGCCAGTTATTCCTCCTGAACTTCGTCCGATGGTACAGTTAGATGGAGGGCGTTTCGCAACGTCTGACCTCAATGATCTATATCGTCGTGTCATAAACCGTAACAATCGTTTGAAACGTCTACTTGATCTAGGAGCGCCTGACATTATTGTTCAGAATGAGAAGCGTATGCTACAAGAAGCTGTGGATGCACTAATCGATAATGGTCGTCGTGGCCGTCCGGTTACAGGTCCTGGTAATCGCCCGTTGAAATCTTTAAGTCATATGCTTAAAGGTAAACAAGGACGTTTCCGTCAGAACTTGCTAGGAAAACGTGTAGACTATTCTGGTCGTTCTGTTATAGTCGTGGGTCCTTATCTGAAGATGTACCAATGTGGTCTTCCTAAGAAAATGGCGCTGGAGTTGTTCAAACCTTTCGTAATGAAAGAATTGGTCAACAAAGGGTTAGCTCATAACATAAAGAGCGCTAAACGTAAAGTTGAACGCGTCAGTCCTGAGGTATGGGACGTACTAGAAGAAGTGATTAAAGAGCATCCGGTGCTACTTAACCGTGCCCCTACACTTCACCGTCTTGGTATCCAAGCGTTTGAACCAATCCTAGTTGAAGGTCATGCAATTCGACTTCATCCACTTGTATGTACAGCATATAACGCGGATTTCGATGGTGACCAAATGGCTGTTCACGTTCCATTATCTGCGGAAGCTCAGGCGGAAGCTCGTATTCTTATGTTGGCATCAGGCAATATTTTGAATCCGAAAGATGGTAAGCCAGTCGTAACACCATCACAAGATATGGTTCTTGGAACTTTCTACCTCACAATGGATAACAAAGAAGAAAAAGGATCAGGAATGATCTTGCGTACTGTGAATGAAGCACTATCCGCTTACCAACGTGGAGAAGCTGGTCTGCATGCACGTGTTGCTATTCCTGTTAAAGCTCTTGGGAAGACGATCTTCACGGAGAAACAACAAGGAGCTATGTTGCTCACAACGATTGGTAAGATTATCTTTAATGAAATCTATCCAAGTTCATTCCCTTTTATTAATGAGGCGACGCGTGAGAACTTGTTCCAAGGAACACCTGAAAAGTATTTTGTGTATGAAAAAGGTGCTAATATCCGTGAGTTGATGATGAATCTTCCGATTAGTGGTGCGGTAGGTAAGGAATATCTAGGACAAATTATTGCTCGTTGTTTCGAGACATATCATACAACGGAAACGTCTATCATTCTTGATGACATCAAACAACTTGGATTTACGTATTCTACACGTGCAGGAATTACAGTTGCGGTATCTGACGTTATTGTTCCTGTCGAGAAACAGGGAATCCTTAAGGAATCTGACGCCAAGGTTACTGTTGTTACGAATCAATACCGTCGTGGTTTGATTACGAATGAAGAGCGTTATGATAGAGTCATTGATATTTGGTCCAAAACGAAGGACGAGTTAACAGATGTCCTTATGAAGTCGATGGATCGTTACAATAACATCATGTTAATGGTTGACTCTAAAGCTCGTGGTAACAAATCTCAGATCACACAGTTGGGTGGTATGCGTGGATTGATGGCTAACCCATCAGGACGCATCATCGAACTTCCGATCAAATCCAACTTCCGTGAAGGACTAACGGTTCTTGAGTACTTCCTATCAACTCACGGTGCGCGTAAAGGTCTAGCCGATACAGCACTACGTACAGCGGATTCAGGATACCTTACACGTCGTCTTGTTGACGTAGCTCAAGATGTTATTGTTCGCGAAGAGGATTGTGGAACAGATAAAGGATTTAGCGTTGCTAAGATTCAAGACGGTAAAGAAGTTATCGAGGATCTTTATGATCGTATTGAAGGACGTTATTGCTTCGAAACGATTCGTCATCCAGAGACAGGCGAAATCATTGTTAAGCGTAATGATTTAATTGACTCTGATAAAGCGAGTGCTATTGTTGAAGCTGGTGTTGAGAAACTCCAAATACGTTCTGTTCTTAGCTGTAGAGCTCGTCATGGTGTATGTAAGACTTGTTACGGACGCAACT
The DNA here is from genome assembly GCF_054373195.1 of Paenibacillus sp. CMAA1364. NCBI lineage: Bacteria > Bacillati > Bacillota > Bacilli > Caryophanales > Paenibacillaceae > Paenibacillus > Paenibacillus sp. CMAA1364. The sequence continues at coordinate 29,430 of NZ_JBITNB010000021.1, forward strand.
TGGCTACTGGTAAACACGTTGAGATTGGTGAAGCGGTCGGAATTATCGCAGCGCAATCAATCGGGGAACCAGGAACACAGCTTACAATGCGTACGTTCCATACTGGTGGTGTTGCAGGAGACGATATTACGCAAGGTTTACCGCGTATTCAAGAGCTCTTTGAAGCACGTAATCCAAAAGGTCAAGCAACGATCAGTGAGATTGATGGTGTAGTGAAAGAAATTAGAGAAACCAAAGATCGCCGTGAGATTGAAATTCAGGGTGAAGCAGAGACGAAAACGTATCTCGTTACTTATGGATCTCGTCTTCGCGTTAGCGAAGGACAAGAGATTGAAGCTGGTGACGAATTAACGGATGGATCTATTGACCCTAAGGAAATCTTGCGTATCAAAGGTATTCGTGGTGTGCAGAATTATATTCTACAAGAAGTTCAACGTGTATATCGTAACCAAGGTGTAGAAATTAATGATAAACACATTGAGGTTATGATTAAGCAAATGCTTCGCAAGATTCGAATTGTTGATGCTGGAGAGACAACATTGCTTCCAGGAGCATTCTCGGACATTCATGAATATGAAGCAGCTAACAAAGTAGCAATTCTATCTGGTAAAGAACCAGCAGTTGCGAAACCAGTTCTTTTAGGAATAACCAAGGCTTCCTTAGAAACAGACTCATTCTTATCAGCCGCATCTTTCCAAGAAACAACTCGCGTGTTGACGGATGCTGCTATAAAAGGTAAAGTCGATAAACTTCTTGGATTAAAAGAGAATGTTATCATCGGTAAATTAATACCTGCGGGTACAGGTATGAATAGATACCGTAGTGTGACATATGCTGATCCAGAAGCTGCAAACAAAGGGTTAGAAACAAAAGAACCTGTTTCAGTAGAATAGATTTAGTGGGGTGTATTGAAGTTATGCTTATTACAGATAACTTCAATGCACCAACTATATTATCATGAGAGATTCAAGAATACGCTTGACATCACTTTTATGAGATGCTAATATATCATAGGTGCACGAGTGTTTGGGTCATGCCTGTTCTTTTGGAGGAATCGTAAACGATGTCTAATGATAAAGGATTGCAGGATATGCATGTACGTATCGGGACTAAACAAACCGTTAGATCGGTGGAATTAGGCCAAGCTACGGAAGTTTATGTGGCTTTAGATGCGGAACAACGGCTTATTTCAAAGATTGTAGCGTTGTGCGAGAAGCATAATGTGAACATAACGTATGTGGATACCATGATTGAATTGGGTGAAGCATGCAGCATTGAAGTGGGTGCAGCAATGGCTGCTGTCATCAAACAATAGTTTTGAAAGATGTTTTTGTTAAGAAGGAGAATACTTCTGGCAAGAACTTTTCATTTGTCTTTTTATGAACCGCCTGGCTCTGTGGGCTTGGAAAATGGTTATAGAGAGACATTATTATGGGAAGGGGGTGGCAACAAAATGCCAACAATTAATCAGTTAGTTCGTAAAGGACGTCAATCTAAGATTTACAAGTCTAAATCCCCAGCTTTGCATAAAGGGTACAACGCTTTGAAGCGTGAAGAGACTGGATTGAGCGCTCCACAAAAACGTGGTGTATGCACGCGTGTAGGTACTATGACTCCACGTAAACCAAACTCCGCACTTCGTAAGTATGCCCGTGTTCGTTTGACGAATCGTATAGAGGTGACTGCTTATATTCCAGGAATCGGACACAACTTGCAAGAGCACAGTGTCGTATTGGTTCGTGGAGGAAAAGTAAAAGACCTTGCAGGAGTACGTTATCACATCGTTCGTGGTGCACTTGATACTGCAGGTGTAAACAATCGTATGCAAGCTCGTTCCAAATATGGTACGAAGCGTCCTAAGGTTAAAAAATAATATTGAATCCAATAAGGATTGATGAATTGAGAAAGGGGGATATCTATGCCACGCAAGGGTCCAGTTACTAAAAGAGACGTATTACCAGATCCGTTGTACAACAGCAAGCTTGTAACACGTCTAATCAACCGTATCATGTTGGATGGTAAGAGAGGTACTGCTGCAACAATTCTATACAATGCGTTCAAGATTATTCAAGAACGTACGGAGAGTGATCCGATGGAAGTGTTTGAAACAGCTATCAAGAATATCATGCCAGTTCTAGAAGTTAAAGCTCGTCGTGTAGGGGGTTCTACTTACCAGGTACCTCTAGAAGTGAAGCCTGAAAGACGTACTGCTTTAGGTCTTCGTTGGCTTGTTAATTACTCCCGCAACCGCGGAGAGAAGACAATGGAAGAACGTTTGGCTGCAGAAATTATTGATGCTTCCAACAACACAGGCGCTGCTGTTAAGAAGCGCGAAGATACACACAAAATGGCTGAAGCTAACAAAGCGTTTGCTCACTACCGTTGGTAGAATTATTGCATTAACAATTTTGAATTTGAAGGGAGACTATTTTTATGACAAGAGAGTTCTCCTTGAATAATACACGTAATATCGGGATCATGGCTCATATTGATGCTGGTAAGACAACTACCACGGAGCGAATTTTGTTCTACACAGGCATTACGCACAAAATCGGTGAAACACACGAGGGTGCTGCGCAAATGGACTGGATGGAGCAAGAGCAGGAGCGCGGAATTACAATTACTTCCGCTGCTACTACAGCTTCTTGGAAAGGTCACCGTATCAATATCATTGATACCCCGGGACACGTTGACTTCACAGTTGAAGTTGAACGGTCCCTTCGTGTATTGGATGGGGCAGTAGGTGTATTCAGTGCAAAAGAGGGCGTAGAACCTCAGTCCGAAACCGTATGGAGACAGGCTGACCGTTATGGCGTACCACGTATTGCATATGTCAACAAGATGGATATTATTGGTGCTGATTATCTTAACGTTATTGATGCTATGCGCGATCGTCTACGTGCGAATGCAGTAGCAATTCAATTGCCTATCGGTGCTGAGAGTGACTTTGATGGTATTATTGACCTTATAGAGCAAAAAGCTCACATCTTCAAAGATGATCTTGGTCAAAATATTGAAATCACTGAAATTCCTGAGGATTACAAGGAAAGAGCTGAAGAACTTCGTGCTGAAATGGTTGAAAAAATCGCTGAGCTAGACGAAGATCTTACAATGAAATTCCTTGAAGGTGAAGAGATCTCTGTTCCAGAATTAAAAGCTGCACTTCGTAAAGGTGTTGTAGAAACGAAGATCTTCCCAGTTATCTGTGGATCTTCTTACCGCAACAAAGGAGTTCAGTTGATGATGGATGCAGTAGTTGATTATCTTCCTGCACCAACGGATGTTCCTTCAATTATTGGTCACTTGGATGATGGTACAGAAACTGTGCGTCATTCGGATGATAGCGAGCCATTTGCAGCACTAGCATTTAAAATTATGACAGACCCTTACGTTGGAAAACTTACGTTCTTCCGTGTATATTCCGGTATTCTGAATTCCGGTTCATATGTACTGAATGCAACGAAGAACAAACGCGAGCGTATCGGTCGTATTCTACAAATGCATGCCAACAGTCGTCAAGAGATTTCTGTAGTTTACTGCGGAGATATTGCGTCAGCTGTAGGTTTGAAAGATACAAGTACAGGGGATACACTTTGTGATGAGAAGTTCCCGGTAATCTTGGAGTCCATGGACTTCCCAGATCCAGTTATCTCTATTGCAGTTGAACCTAAGACAAAAGCTGACCAAGACAAATTGGGTGTAGCTCTCGGTAAATTAACTGAAGAAGATCCTACGTTACGTGCTCACACAGATGAAGAGACGGGTCAGACTATTCTGGCTGGTATGGGTGAACTTCACCTTGATATCATCATTGAGCGTATGCGTCGTGAATTCAAAGTTGAGACCAATGTGGGTAAACCACAGGTTGCATATCGTGAAACATTCCGTACTCCAGCACGTGTTGAAGGTAAGTTCGTACGTCAATCCGGTGGTCGTGGTCAATATGGTCACGTATGGGTAGAATTCGAACCGCTTGAAGCAGGTACTGGTAATCAGTTCGAGAGCAAAGTTGTGGGTGGATCTGTTCCTAGAGAATATGTCGCTCCAGCACTTGCAGGAATTGAAGAAGGAATGAAGAATGGTGTTATTGCAGGCTTCCCTCTAGTTGACGTCAAAGCAACTATCGTAGATGGTTCTTATCATGATGTCGATTCCAATGAGATGGCATTTAAAGTAGCTGGTTCTTTAGCGCTTAAAGCTGCTAAAGATAAGTGTAAGCCAGTTCTTCTTGAGCCAATCATGAAGGTGGAAGTAACAGTGCCAGAAGAGTACATGGGTGATGTTATGGGACTACTTAGTTCCCGTCGTGGACGTATCGAAGGTATGGACGCTCGCGCAGGAGCGCAAGTTGTTCGTGCTAAGGTGCCTCTATCCGAAATGTTCGGATACTCAACAACACTTCGCTCTGGTACGCAAGGACGCGGTGTGTTCTCAATGGAACTATCTCATTATGAAGAAGTTCCGAAGAGCATTTCTGAAGAAATTGCTGCTAAGCACAAAGGTGAAGAGTAATTTAAGTTTCCCATGCATAACAGAGTGGAAGTCGAATGATCTCACTCTGCTGTGTATGAACACAAACAATTTATATATTGAAGGAGGATGTATTTAAAATGGCAAAAGCTAAATTCGAACGTAATAAAACACACGTAAATATCGGTACTATTGGTCACGTCGATCACGGTAAGACAACTCTTACTGCAGCAATTACAACTGTATTGAGTAAAACTTACGGAGGTGCTGCAATCGCATTTGATCAAATCGATAAAGCTCCAGAAGAGCGCGAGCGCGGAATCACAATTTCTACATCACACGTAGAATATGAGACTCCTAACCGTCACTACGCACACGTTGACTGCCCAGGTCACGCCGACTATGTTAAGAACATGATCACTGGTGCTGCACAAATGGATGGAGCGATCCTTGTTGTATCTGCAGCAGACGGTCCAATGCCACAGACTCGCGAGCACATCCTATTGTCTCGTCAAGTTGGTGTTCCATATATCGTAGTATTCTTGAACAAGTGTGACGTTGTTGAAGACGAAGAGCTTCTTGAATTGGTTGAAATGGAAGTTCGTGACTTGTTGAATGAATATGACTTCCCAGGTGACGATACTCCAATCTTCAAGGGTTCTGCTCGTGAAGCTTTGGCTAATCCAGAAGGCGATTGGGCTAAGAAGATCGTTGAAATGTTTGAAGTCATCGATACTTATGTTCCAGATCCAGTTCGTGATACTGACAAACCTTTCTTGATGCCAATTGAGGATGTATTCTCAATCACTGGTCGTGGTACTGTTGCTACTGGTCGTGTTGAGCGTGGTACAGTTAAAGTTGGAGAAGAAGTTGAAATCATCGGTATTGTTGAAGAGTCCAAGAAATCAGTAGTTACTGGTGTGGAAATGTTCCGTAAATTGCTAGATTCTGCTCAAGCTGGTGACAACATCGGAGCATTGCTTCGTGGTGTTGACCGTACACAAATTGAGCGTGGTCAAGTACTTGCTAAGCCAGGTACTGTTAAGCCTCACACTGATTTCTCAGCTCAAATCTACGTATTGTCTAAAGAAGAGGGTGGACGTCATAAGCCTTTCTTCACTGGATACCGTCCACAGTTCTACTTCCGTACAACTGACGTAACTGGTGTTATTTCTTTGCCAGAAGGAACTGAAATGGTTATGCCTGGGGATAACATTACTGTATCCGTAGCATTGATCAACCCAATCGCGATTGAAGAAGGTACTAAATTCTCCATTCGTGAAGGCGGACGTACAGTAGGTGCGGGCGCAGTAGCATCAATCACTAAGTAAGAACGAATTCGTTCTTATTATTATAAGCAACAGTGTACTATAACGAGCAACAGTGTGATGTGAACGCAATTTAATTGAGGGCCTTATCCGTAAAGGATAAGGCCCTCAATGTTTTATAGTATATGACATTGTATTTTTAAATGGATAAGAAGTGTTATCTATCTCTGCTCGTTCCATTATCTTTAAGAAAAAACTTGCAATATCTTTTAGTATTATATATAATAATGAATGTTGTTCTGAGACGTTGCGATGAAGTGAGAGGTTACTGACACACCAGGCCCCTTTGCCATGGGGTGGTGGTTAGAAAATTTTCGCGGAGTATGTCCGATACCAAATTGGGCGATAGAAGGAGGGACTAAAATGGCAAAGCAAAAGATTCGTATTCGTTTAAAAGCTTATGATCACAGAATTTTGGATCAATCTGCAGAGAAGATTGTTGAAACTGCAAAACGTTCGGGTGCAAGTGTATCCGGGCCGATTCCACTTCCGACTGAGAAACAAATCATTACTATTCTCCGTGCGGTACACAAGTATAAGGATTCGCGGGAACAGTTCGAGCAACGCACACACAAGCGTTTGATCGACATTGTTGATCCGACTCCACAAACAGTGGATGCCTTAATGCGTTTGGACTTGCCGTCCGGTGTAGATATTGAAATCAAATTGTAATTATTAAGAAATAGACTTTTTAAATGAAAAGAGGTGTCAACATGAAAGGTATCTTAGGAAAAAAACTCGGTATGACTCAAGTATTTACCCCTGAAGGTAATGTAATTCCTGTAACGGTAGTCGAAGCAGGACCTTGTGTTGTTTTACAAAAGAAAGATCTAGAGAACGATGGTTATGAAGCAGTTCAACTAGGCTTTTCCGATAAAAAGGAAAGAAACGCGATCAAGCCTGAAATAGGTCATGCGAAAAAGGCAAACACTGCGCCTAAGCGCTACGTTCGCGAAATTAGCGGAATTGATTCCACAACTGTTGAAGTGGGTCAAGAATTGAAAGCTGATGTGTTCACTGTGGGTGAATTTGTTGACGTAACAGGTACTTCCAAAGGTAAAGGTTTCCAAGGTGTAATTAAACGTTGGGGTCAAAGTCGTGGACCAATGTCTCACGGATCACGTTATCACCGTAGACCAGGTTCCATGGGTTCGATTCAAGCGAACCGTGTTCCTAAAGGTAAAAGACTTGCAGGACATATGGGACATACAACGATTACTGTTCAAAGACTGGAAGTAATCAAGGTAGACGTGGAACGTAATGTTCTTCTTATCAAAGGTGCTATTCCAGGACCTAAGAATGGTTATCTGAAAATCAAAGAAACGGTGAAGAAGTAATCACCTGTAGAAAGGAGAAACAACAATGCCCAAAATAGTCCTTTTTAATATTGACGGTAGTGAAGTTGGAGAAGTGGAATTGAGTGACAGTGTGTTCGGTATTGAGCCGAATGTACATGTTATGAACCAAGCTGTCTTGCTTCAAAGAGCTTCAACTCGCCGTGGTACTCACAAAGTCAAGGGACGTTCTGAAGTTCGTGGTGGTGGTCGTAAGCCTTGGAAACAAAAAGGTACAGGACGCGCACGTCAAGGATCAATTCGTTCCCCACAGTGGAAAGGCGGCGGTGTAGTATTTGGACCAACACCACGCAGTTATACTTTCAAGTTGCCTAAGAAGGTTCGTCGTTTAGCGATTAAATCTGCATTGTCATCAAAAGCGATCAGTAATGATATTATCGTTCTAGATGCATTGACATTGAATTCGCCTAAAACGAAGGAATTCGCAGCGATATTGAATAATTTAAAAGTTGAACGTAAAGCGCTAATTGTTACCCCTGATTATGATGATACAGTAGCTAAGTCTTCTCGTAACATTCCAGGTGTGAAATTTGTAGCAGCGGACGGCATTAATGTCCTTGACGTACTATTGTACGACAAGTTGATCATTACGAAAGAAGCAGTTCTGAAGGTAGAGGAGGTGTTCGCGTAATGAAGGATCCACGCGATGTGATCAAGCGTCCAGTTATTACGGAACGTACGGCCGAATATATGAATGATATGAAATACGCATTTGAAGTTGAGATTCGTTCTAACAAGACTGAGATTAAACAAGCTGTTGAAGCTATTTTCAAAGTTAAAGTTACTAATGTTAACACGATGCGTGTTCCGCAGAAATTCAAGCGTCATGGCAAATATTCTGGTTACAGATCAGAATGGAAGAAAGCTATTGTAACGCTAAGTAAAGATAGCAAGCCGTTAGAGTTTTTTGAATCAGCTGAGTAATTAAATAGCTAAAGTAAGGAGGGAAATTTAATGCCAATTAAAAAGTATAAACCGACATCGCCGGCTAGAAGAAATATGTCAGTGTCTACATTTGAAGAGATCACTACAAACGAACCGGAGAAATCCTTGTTGAGTCCGCTATTCAAAAATGCTGGACGTAATAACCAAGGTAAAATTACTGTGCGTCATCATGGCGGCGGTCATAAGCGTAAATACCGTATTATGGACTTCAAACGTACTAAAGACGGCATACCAGGTCGCGTTGCTACGATAGAATACGATCCGAACCGTACTTCAAATATTGCTTTGATCCATTATGCAGACGGAGAGAAGCGTTACATTATTGCTCCTCAAGGTCTAAAAGTTGGAGATGTGATCGAATCTGGTCCTGCATCTGATATCAAGATTGGTAATGCACTTCCTTTAGGAAACATTCCAGTCGGTACTGTAATTCACAACATTGAATTACAACCAGGTAAAGGCGGACAATTGGTTCGTGCAGCAGGAACTGAGGCTCAGCTTCTTGGTAAAGAAGAAAAGTACGTAACAGTGCGTTTGTCTTCTGGAGAAGTTCGTCACATTCTTAAAACTTGTCGTGCTACAATCGGTTCTGTGGGTAACGGAGATCACGAACTAATTAAGATTGGTAAAGCAGGACGTAATCGTTGGTTGGGCAAACGTCCAACAGTCCGCGGAGTAGTAATGAACCCGAACGATCACCCACACGGTGGTGGTGAAGGACGTGCTCCAATTGGTCGCAAATCTCCATTATCACCTTGGGGTAAACCGACACTTGGTTACAAAACACGTAAAAAAGGTAAAGCTTCTGACAAATATATCGTTCGTGGCCGCACGAAGTAATGCACATTGTGCATAACATTGTGAAGAGTACGAAAGTAACGAGAAGATTTGATGAAGGGAGGATTCACATATGAGTCGAAGTTTAAAAAAAGGACCTTTCGTCGATGCTTACTTGTTGAAAAAGGTAGAAGTGATGGAAGAATCAACTAAAAAGGCAGTTATTAAGACTTGGTCCCGTCGTTCCACTATATTCCCGCAGTTCATTGGACATACTTTCGGTGTATATGATGGCCGTAAACACGTTCCAGTATATGTAACAGAAGATATGGTTGGACACAAATTGGGCGAGTTCGCTCCAACTCGTACTTACAAAAGTCATTCGGATGACGATAAGAAAACAAGAAGATAATTTTAAGCTCTTTGTCTGAGAGGAGGTAAAACAATGGAAGCAAAAGCACATGCTAAATCTATTCGGATTTCTTCTCGAAAAGTTCAACTGGTTGTTGACTTGATTCGTGGCAAGCAAGTAGGCGATGCAATCGCAATTCTTCGCCACACTCCGAAAGCCGCTTCCCCGGTTGTGGAGAAATTGTTGAACTCAGCGATTGCAAATGCTGAGCACAATTATTCACTAGATATTAACAAATTGTTTGTTAGTGAAGTATATGTAAACCAAGGGCCAACGATGAAACGTTTCCGTCCTCGTGCGATGGGTCGCGCTAGCAAGATAAATAAACGTACTAGCCACATTTCTTTGGTGGTATCTGAAAAATAAGGGAGGGATAACGAGTGGGTCAAAAAGTAAATCCGATTGGATTGCGTGTAGGTATTATTCGTGACTGGGAATCAAAATGGTTCGCAGGCAAGGATTTTGGTACTCTATTGGTAGAAGACTTTAAAATTCGTGATTACGTTAAGGCTAAATTAAAAGATTCAGCTGTCTCCCATATTGAAATTGAAAGAGCTGCTAATCGAGTGAATGTTACTATTCATACTGCTAAGCCTGGTATGGTTATTGGTAAGGGTGGCGCTGAAGTAGAAGTACTTCGTAGCCAAATTACTAAAATTGCAGATGGTAAGAAAGTTCACATTAACATATCGGAAATCAAACACCCTGAACTAGATGCTATTCTCGTTGCAGAGAGCATTGCACAACAATTGGAACGTCGCGTTTCATTCCGTCGTGCTTTGAAACAAGCTATGCAAAGAACAATGCGCTCTGGTGCGAAAGGGATTAAAACACAAGTCGGCGGACGTCTTGGCGGTGCTGAGATTGCTCGTTCAGAAGGCTACAGCGAAGGAACTGTTCCACTTCATACGCTTCGTGCTGATATTGACTATGGTACAGCTGAAGCTGCTACTACTTTCGGTCTTATCGGAGTGAAGGTGTGGATCTATCGTGGAGAGGTTCTTCCAGCGGCTAAGAAACAGGCTGTGCAGGAAGGAGGCAACTAATCATGTTGGTACCAAAACGTGTAAAACACCGCAAGCAACAACGCGGTCATATGAGAGGTCAAGCTAAAGGCGGAACTGAATTGAACTTCGGTGAATTCGGTCTAGTAGCTCTTGAGCCTTCATGGATTACTAACCGTCAAATAGAAGCTGCGCGTATCGCTATGACTCGTTACATCAAGCGCGGTGGTAAAGTGTGGATCAAGATTTTCCCGGATAAGCCAGTTACACAGAAGCCTCTAGAAGTTCGTATGGGTAGTGGTAAAGGTAACGTGGAAAAATGGGTAGCAGTAGTTAAGCCTGGTAAGATTATGTTCGAACTTGGTGGAGTTCCTGAAGATATCGCTCGTGAAGCGATGCGTCTTGCAGCTCATAAGTTACCAATCAAAACAAAGTTTGTGAAACGTGAAGAAGTGGGTGGTGAAGCAAATGAAAGCTAGTGAATTTCGCAACTTAACCTCCGCTGAGATAGAGCAAAAAATATCCGGATTTAAAGAAGAACTCTTTAATCTCCGTTTTCAACTGGCTACTGGCCAGCTTGACAATCCAACTCGGATTCGTGATGTTCGTAGAGAAATTGCTCGTGCTAAAACGATTATCCATGAAAGATTACTTGGAATTAGTTAAATGAGTCGGACTGTCGTTGTCTATATTCAGGAAGGAGGCTTACAATGAGTGAGGAACGCAATGCTCGAAAAGTACAATTCGGTAAAGTAGTTAGTGACAAGATGGATAAAACAATTGTTGTCGCTATTGAAACTCATAAAAAGCATAACTTGTATCACAAGCGTATTAAATACACTAAGAAATTTAAAGCGCATGATGAGAACAATACTGCAAAAATCGGTGATTTCGTAAAAATCATGGAAACACGTCCATTATCTAAGGATAAACGTTGGAGACTAGTTGAAATCGTTGAAAAGGCGATTATTATCTAAACTCTTGTACCTTTTGTTCGAAAGGAGGAAATATTAATGATTCAACCATTTTCACGTTTGCATGTAGCCGACAACTCTGGAGCAAAAGAAATAATGTGTATCCGAGTTTTAGGAGGTACGGGTCGTCGTACAGCTGCAATTGGAGATATGATCGTATGTTCTGTCAAACAAGCAACACCAGGCGGCGTTGTCAAAAAGGGTGACGTTGTTAGAGCGGTTATCGTTCGTACAAAGCGTACTGTTCGTCGTAAAGACGGATCTTACATCACGTTTGATGAGAATGCAGCAGTTATTGTTAAAGACGATAAGAGCCCACGTGGAACTCGTATCTTTGGACCTGTTGCTCGTGAACTTCGCGACAGAGATTTCATGAAGATCGTTTCCTTGGCTCCAGAAGTTATCTAAATCAAATAACCTTTATCTTGCAAGATATAGCAATCCGCAGGAGGTGTAATAAATGCCAAAAGTGAAAAAAGTTCTAGAATCGCATAACAACAAGCTGCACGTCAAAAAAGACGACACAGTTATGGTGATAAGCGGTAAAGACAAAGGTAAGAAGGGCCGTGTTATCGCAGCTTACCCTCGTCACAATCGGGTCTTGGTTGAAGGTGTCAACATGATGAAGAAACATCAAAAGCCTAACCAATCTAATCCGCAGGGCGGTATCATTGAACAAGAAGCAGCAATTCACGTGTCAAACGTGATGCATATCGATCCTAAGAGCGGAAAAGTAACTCGTATCGGATACAAAGTATTGGATAACGGAAAAAAGGTTCGCGTAGCGAAACAATCCGGAGAAGTTATAGACTAATCGAATAGTGAAGAAAGGAGGTTCGTAACTCATGGCAGTAAGACTAAAAGAACGTTTTTTAAATGAAATAACACCTGCTTTGATGCAGAAGTTTGAGTATACATCAGTTATGCAAGTTCCGAAGATTGAAAAGGTAGTAATCAACATGGGTGTTGGTGAAGCCGTTTCTAACTCTAAAGTTCTTGATGCAGCTGTTAGTGATATGCAAATGATTTCTGGTCAAAAACCAGTTATTACAAAATCAAAGAAATCCATTGCTGGATTCAAATTGCGTGAAAATATGCCGATCGGTGTAAAAGTAACTCTTCGTGGTGAGCGTATGTATTATTTCTTGGATAAATTGTTCAGCATTACTCTTCCTCGTGTTCGTGACTTCCACGGCGTATCAAGCAAAGCGTTTGATGGTCGCGGTAACTACACACTTGGTCTTAAAGAACAATTGATCTTCCCTGAGATTGAATATGATAAGATTGATAAGGTTCGTGGTATGGATATCGTTATTGTAACGACAGCGAATACTGATGAAGAGTCCCGCGAGCTGCTCGCTCAAATGGGAATGCCTTTTGCGAAGTAATTTCGCAAATCCATTTCTCCGAAAATTATTAGGAGGTGTCAGTCTAAGTGGCAAAAACGTCAATGATAGTCAAACAACAACGTACGCCTAAGTTCAAAGTGCGTGGATATACAAGATGCGAACGATGCGGTCGTCCACACTCGGTCCTGCAAAAGTTTAAAATTTGCAGAATTTGTTTCCGTGAATTAGCTCATGCAGGCCAGATTCCTGGCGTGAAAAAAGCAAGCTGGTAAGAAGTCCATAACGGGAAGGAGGTTTACACACATGACTATGTCTGATCCAATTGCAGATATGCTAACTCGTATTCGTAACGCTAATACAGTACGTCACGAAACGGTAGAAATGCCTGCTTCAACAATGAAGAAACAAATCGCTGATATTCTTAAGCGTGAAGGTTTCATTCGTGATGCAGAAGTTATCGCTGATAACAAACAAGGTATTATCCGTATTTTCTTAAAATATGGACAAAATAACGAACGCGTTATCACCGGTTTGAAGAGAATCAGTAAACCAGGCCTTCGTGTTTATACGAAAAGTACAGAAGTACCTCGTGTTCTCGGTGGTTTAGGTATTGCGATTATTTCTACTTCAAAAGGTATTATGACTGATAAAGAAGCTCGTCAATCAAAAGCTGGCGGAGAAGTTATCTGCTACGTTTGGTAATATAATGTCACAAGACAAGGAGGTGCACACATATGTCTCGTATTGGTCGTAAACCAATCACAGTACCAAGTGGTGTAGATATCACATTGGATAGTTCTGTAATCACTGTTAAAGGACCTAAAGGAACTTTAACTCGTGAACTTCACAAAGATATGAAAGTATCTGTAGATAATAATGAGATTCTTGTTGAGCGTCCATCTGACAACAAAATGCATCGTTCTCTACACGGCACAACCCGCACCGTTGTCTCAAATATGGTTAGTGGTGTAACTGAAGGATTCACTAAATCTCTTGAGCTAGTAGGCGTTGGGTATCGTGCAAGTAAATCTGGGGATAACATTGTATTGAACGTTGGATACTCTCACCCAGTAGAAATCACTCCAGAAGCAGGTATTGAATTCGAAGTACCTGTAAATACAAAGATCCTTGTAAAAGGTATCGATAAAGAGCGTGTAGGTGCTTACGCTGCGAAGATCCGTTCAGTACGTGAGCCTGAGCCTTACAAAGGTAAAGGTATTAAGTACGAAGGTGAACGCATTATCCGTAAGGAAGGTAAAGCTGGTAAGAAGAAATAAGTTGTTACAACTTTTTCTTAACTTACCCTTTACATCTTACAGTGAAGCTTTGAAGGCAAACTGAAAGGAGTGAAAAGGAATTTATGATTATTAAAAAAGATAAGAACAAGGCTCGTACGAGAAGACATCTGCGTGTTCGTAAGAAAATTACTGGAACAGCTGCACGTCCTCGTCTTAACGTCTACCGTTCATCCAAACATATCTATGCTCAATTAATCGATGATGTTGCTGGCGTAACCTTGGCATCTGCATCAACGGTTGATAAAGAATTGTGTGAAGGAATTACCAATGGAGCTAACGTAGAGTCCGCTCGCAAAGTTGGCGAATTGGTAGCTAAACGTGCTAAAGAAAAAGGTTGTTCTTCGGTTGTGTTTGACCGTGGAGGTTACTTGTATCATGGACGGATTCAAGCTCTTGCTGAAGCAGCTCGTGAAGCAGGCTTAGAATTCTAAGATATTTTTTAAAAAGGAGGTTAACGACTTGCGTGTAGATCCGAATACTTTAGAACTGTCTGAAAGAGTTGTAAATATTAATCGTGTTGCAAAAGTTGTAAAAGGCGGACGCCGTTTTAGTTTCAGTGCATTAGTAGTTGTCGGCGATGGCAAAGGTTATGTTGGCGTCGGTATCGGTAAAGCAGGCGAAGTACCAGATGCGATCCGCAAAGGTATTGAAGACGCTAAGAAAAATCTAATATTTGTTCCAATCGTTGGAACTTCTATTCCTCACCTTGTTATGGGTCACTTCGGAGCTGGTCGCGTTTTGTTAAAACCAGCATCAGAAGGTACTGGAGTAATTGCTGGCGGTCCTGTACGTGCAGTACTTGAACTTGCTGGAATTGGTGATATCTTGACAAAATCTTTGGGTTCTTCGAATTCCATGAATATGGTCAACGCTACTTTAGAGGGCTTGTCCCAACTAAAACGCGCTGAGGATGTTGCGAAATTACGCGGCAAATCCGTCGAAGAATTGCTCGGTTAAGGAGGGAAAGTCATGACAAAATTACAAATTACCCTCGTCCGTAGCTTGATTGGTCGTCCTGAAGATCAACGTGCGACTGTCACCACACTAGGTTTGAAAAAAATCAACAAAACTGTTGTTCATAACGACAATCCCGCGATTCGCGGAATGATTAATAAAGTGTCCCATATGGTATCAGTAACAGAAATCGAAGGTTAATTCACCTTAGATTAGTCTAGTAAATAAGGAGGTGCAACGAACGATGAAATTACATGAGCTATCCCCAGCCCCGGGATCTACTAAAGTGCGTAAGCGTGTTGGACGTGGTCCAAGTAGTGGTACGGGTAAAACATCAGGTCGTGGTCATAAAGGTCAGAATTCACGTTCTGGCGGTGGTGTCCGTCCTGGATTTGAAGGTGGACAAAACCCGTTGTATCGTCGCTTACCTAAACGCGGATTCACTAACCCTACGCGTAAAGAATATGCGATTATCAACATTGAAGATCTTAACAACTTTGCGGCAGATACAGAAGTAACACCTGAATTTTTGTTCGACAACGGAATCGTGAAAAATGCTAAGAGCGGAATCAAGATTCTAGGCAACGGCGAATTAACTATTAAGCTGACTGTCAAAGCGAATAAGTTTTCTCAATCTGCGGTGGAGAAAATCGAGGCTGCCGGCGGTAAAACCGAGGTGATCTAATTGATTAAGACGATCAAAAATATTTGGCATGTTGAAGATCTACGTAAAAGGATCATGTTTACGCTATTCGTACTGTTTATCTATCGTATTGGTACTTTCGTACCCGTACCTGGTGTAGACAAATCCGTCTTAGCATCTACGAACAACGCGGGAGCTGATTTGTTAGGTCTCCTTAACACATTCTCTGGCGGCGCACTTCAGAACTTCTCGATTTTCGCCCTAGGGATCACGCCTTATATTACGGCATCCATCATAGTGCAATTGCTCTCTATGGATGTAATTCCAAAACTTGCCGAGTGGGCCAAACAAGGCGAACACGGTAAGAAAAAGTCAGCACAATTGACACGGTATGGCACCATTATCTTGGGATTAATTCAGGCTTTTGCAATGTCAATCGGATTTAACCGTATGTATGGTACTGAAATGGTACCGAATGCTACGTTTACGAAATATCTTCTGATTGCTATCGTATTGACTGCGGGTACTGCCTTTCTCATGTGGTTAGGTGAGCAAATTACGGAAAAGGGTATTGGTAACGGGATTTCGATCCTTATCTTCGCGGGTATTGTGGCCAATATTCCTAACTATATTACTTCAACTGCAAATTCATCTTTCATTCAGGAGAATCAAGTATTCTTGAATTCCCTGAAGACGATCCTTCTTGTGTTTGTCGTATTATTGATTGTTGTTGGAGTTATTTATATCCAACAAGCGATCCGTAAGATCCCTGTACAATATGCAAAGCGTGTTGTTGGTAACAAGATGTATGGCGGTCAGAACACACATATACCGCTTAAGATTAATGCTGCGGGTGTAATTCCAGTTATTTTCGCAATTTCGTTGCTTCAATTTCCAGTCATCATTGCAAACTTCTGGTCAACCCAGATTTGGGCACAGTGGGTTACTAACAACTTAAGTCATGATAAACCACTTGGTATGGTCCTTTATGTTATGATGATTATTGGATTTACATTCTTCTATACATTTGTACAGATGAATCCTCAGCAAATGGCTGAGAATATGAAGAAGAACGGTGGATACATTCCAGGGATTCGTCCAGGAAAGGCTACTGAGAAATATTTAACTAAAGTCATGACAAGATTGACCATGACTGGCGCTATATTCCTCGCAGTTGTATCATTAATGCCGATATTCTTAGGTGCATTGGCTGGATTGCCTAAATCCGTTCAAATCGGGGGTACCGCACTACTTATCGTAATTGGTGTAGCGCTGGATACTATGAAGCAAATTGAAAGCCAATTGATCAAACGTCATTACAAAGGATTTATTAATAAATAGATCTGGATCCAATAGGAATTCTTGATAGGAGTGATAATCGTGAACATTCTTTTCATGGGACCTCCTGGGGCAGGTAAAGGTACGCAAGCTGCGGCTGTAGTAAATGAATTTGGCATTCCTCATATTTCGACTGGCGATGCATTTCGTTTAGCGATAAAGCAGGAGACAGCCATTGGAGTTAAGGCCAAGGAATATATGGATCAAGGCTTATTGGTACCGGATGATGTTACCATTGGGATTGTCGCTGAACGACTTCAGCAGTCCGATTGCGAAAAAGGTTTCTTATTGGATGGATTTCCAAGAACCCTTTCGCAAGCGGAGGCGCTGGAAGAAATTCTATCGGGCTTAAATACTCAACTGGATCATGTCATTAACTTGAAGGTAGATCGTGACAAGCTTTTGGCACGTTTAACTGGAAGACGGATCTGTAAGGACTGTGGAGCCACATATCATGTGATCTTTAACCCGTCCAAACAGGAAGGTGTATGTGATATAGACGGAGGGCCATTGTATCAACGTTCTGATGATAATGAAGAAAGTGTTGGTAAACGGCTTGATGAATATATCAACAAAACAGCGCCACTCCTAGATTTTTATGAGAGTAAAAGTTTATTGCGTCAGATCGATGGTGAACAAAATATAGATACGGTAACAACTGATATCGTATCCATATTGCGAGGTTAGTTGTAATGATCATTAGTGGGTCCGAAACGGAACTTGGGCTAATGAATGGAGCAAGACCTGTTGTAGCTACAATTCAACTTGTTGACCAGTACTTTCACAATGTAACATTGGAACCAACCTATATGGTCTACTATGGTCTTCTTACTAGCATTTACACTTCGGTCTTAGTCTCTGGATCCACCGCTATACGCAAATTAAACGAAATCACATTGTTATGTTAGACACAAGAGCGCAATATCGTGGCTTTTCACATAAAACTAAAGTGGCTGGTGATGATCTATGAACGACCGATCCGTACCGCATACTGGTCAGATTGTGAAGATATTAAGAGGTAAAGATGCCGGTCAGTTAGCGGTAGTTATCTCTCATGACGATAACAAGTTCGTCTATATCGCGGATGGGAACAAACGAAAGTTTGACCAAGCGAAGAAGAAGAATCTTCTTCATTTGGAGTCTCAATCCTACATTAGCAGTGAGATTGCAAACAGTTTAATGGAAAACGGTCGGGTTACGAATGGAAAGCTGCGTCACGCGCTCTTGAAGTTCAGACAATCTACCGAATCAAATGCAGAAGAGAAAGGAGACTAATTGTGGCTAAAGAAGATGTTATTGAAGTTGAAGGAACAGTTCTTGAGTTGTTACCAAATGCAACATTTAAGGTAGAACTAGAGAATGGTCATCAAATACTGGGTCATGTTTCAGGAAAGCTACGGATGCACTTTATTCGTATTCTGACAGGAGACAAAGTGGTCGTACAGTTATCACCTTATGATTTAACCAAAGGTCGTATAACGTATCGTAAATAGTAAGTTGCAATTGAGATAATCCTTACGAAGTTAGTTTTGCTTCGCAAAACTTTAGGGAGGTAATTAACATGAAGGTAAGACCTTCTGTAAAACCCATGTGCGAAAAATGCAAAGTCATTCGTCGTAAAGGGATAGTAATGGTGATTTGTGAAAATCCGAAACATAAACAAAAACAAGGTTAAGAAGGGGGTGTAGCGTAAAATGGCTCGTATAGCTGGAGTGGATTTGCCACGTGATAAGCGCGTTGAGATCGCCTTGACTTATATTTTCGGAATCGGTAAAACGACTTCCCAGAAAATTCTACAAGAAACAGGCATTAGTTCTGAAACTCGCGTCAGAGATTTGACAGAAGATGAAGTCAGCAAATTGCGTGAAACGATCGATAAAACGGTTAAAGTTGAAGGTGACCTACGTCGTGAAATTTCCTTAAATATTAAACGTCTCGTTGAGATTGGTTGCTATCGTGGTGTGCGTCATCGCCGTGGGTTGCCGGTTCGCGGACAACGTACTAAGACGAATGCACGTACACGTAAAGGCCCTCGTCGTACGGTAGCGAATAAGAAGAAATAATAAGGGGGGATAAAAGACAATGGCAAAACCAAAAAAAGTCGTACGTACTAAACGTCGCGACCGTAAAAATATTGAATCTGGCGTGGCTCATATTCGTTCCACGTTCAACAATACAATCGTAACAATCACTGATCCACATGGTAATGCAATATCATGGGCAAGCTCAGGCGGGCTTGGATTCAGAGGTTCTCGTAAATCCACACCATTTGCTGCTCAAATGGCTGCTGAAACTGCAGCTAAAGCAGCAATGGAGCATGGAATGAAATCTGTAGAAGTTATGGTTAAAGGGCCTGGTGCTGGTCGTGAAGCAGCTATTCGCTCTTTACAAGCCGCTGGTCTGGAAGTCAACCTTATTAAGGATGTAACTCCAGTTCCACATAACGGTTGCCGCCCACCTAAACGTCGTCGTGTCTAATTAAGTCAACCTGAACAATGTGGTATATTACCGGCACAATCTGCTAACAATGGTTGTTTAGGGATACTACTTGGGATATGTTTGATAAAAGTGACCGGGTCATATAGGAGCGACGTTTGAAGGAGGGTACATGCGTGATTGAAATCGAAAAGCCAAAGATTGAGACCATTGACGTAAATGAAGATGGTAACTATGGTAAGTTCGTAGTAGAGCCACTAGAACGAGGGTACGGGCAGACCTTGGGGAATTCACTTCGCCGGATCTTGCTGTCATCCTTGCCTGGTGCAGCCGTCAACTCTGTTCAGATTGATGGAGTTCTGCATGAATTCTCAACAGTTCCAGGAGTAATGGAAGATGTAACGGAGATTATTCTGAATTTAAAAGCTCTATCCCTTAAAATTCATTCTGACGAAGAGAAAGTGTTCGAGATTGATGCAGAAGGTGAAGGAGTAATTACAGCAGCTGATATTCGTGCCGATAGTGATGTGGAGATCCTTAATCCGGAACTTCATATTGCAACATTAAATCCTGGCGCTAGACTTCATATGCGTATTTTTGCTAGTCGTGGTCGTGGCTATGTTACAGCAGATAAGAACAAGCGTGATGACCAACCCATTGGTGTCATTCCGATTGATTCTATCTACACACCGATTTCTCGTGTCAATTATGGCGTAGAGAATACTCGGGTTGGGCAAGTTACGAATTATGACAAGCTTACAATGGAAATCTGGACGGATGGAAGCATTAGACCAGAAGAAGCAGTGAGTCTTGGAGCTAAAGTATTGACCGAGCATTTGATGTTGTTCGTTGGTCTAACTGACGAAGCGAAAGATGCTGAAATTATGGTCGAAAAAGAAGAAGATAAAAAAGAAAAAGTTCTTGAGATGACGATTGAGGAACTTGATCTATCCGTTCGTTCATATAACTGTCTCAAACGTGCTGGTATTAATACAGTACAAGAACTTACAACTAAATCTGAAGAAGACATGATGAAGGTCCGTAACTTGGGTCGCAAGTCTTTGGAAGAAGTACAAGAGAAGCTCGAGGAACTAGGCTTAGGACTTCGGACAGAAGAATAGCTTCTTAGATCGTTAGTGAAGGAGGGAAAAACATGGCATACCAAAAGTTGGGCCGCGATGCTAGTGCACGTAAAGCACTATTTCGTGATCTAGTAACGGATCTATTCTTATACGAACGTATCCAAACAACGGAAGCGAAAGCGAAAGAGGTACGCTCCATAGCTGAAAAGTTAATCACTAAAGCTAAAAAGGGCGATCTTCATTCACGTCGTCAAGTTGCAGCATTTGTTCGTCGTGAAACATTGGATGGCGAGCAAGATGCTATTCAGAAATTGTTTAGTGATTTAGCACCTCGTTATTCTGGGCGTCCAGGTGGATACACACGTATCTTAAAACTAGGACCTCGTCGTGGTGACGCAGCATCCATGGTTTATCTAGAATTAGTAGACCGCGCGTAAACTATCGAAATGTAGAAAGGGTAAGCAGAACCACAGATTCTGTACTAACCCTTTTTTCACTTCATTTCGGAAAAAGGAAGCTCCGAAAGGGGCTTCCTTTTTAAATGATATGAAAGTGTTCGATTCGCAGGAGTTAATGGGGTGATGTAACTGCGCAATTTATGCATGCAGGTCAGTTACGATGGAACACGATACAATGGTTTTCAGACACAGGTAGATGGGAGAACGATTCAGGATCAGATCGAGAAAGCGATTAAGTCCCTATGTGGTGAAGATGTGAAGATTATCGCATCTGGCCGTACGGATGCTGGAGTACATGCCTATGATCAGGTATTTAATTTCCATATAACCTCTAGCATTCCAGTAGAACGTTGGGCGATGGCTCTCAACACGCGATTACCTGAAGATATCGTTATCACAAAAGCCAGTGAAGTATCTGAATTCTTTCATTCCCGTCATTGTGCTAAACGTAAGACGTATCGTTACACCGTAAATGCAAATCAATATATCGATGTATTTTGCCGTAATACTCAATTTCACCATCATGGGAGATTGGATATTGAGGCGATGAAGAAAGCTATCAAATATTTCATTGGAACATTTGATTTCTCATCATTTGCTTCCAGTGGTTCTACAAAGACATCTCATATTCGAACATTGTTTGACGCTTATATTGAAGTGGATGAATCATTGTCACGAACTTCATCTAGGGATCAAGGCGTAATTCATACATACGTTACTGGAGATGGCTTCTTACAGCATATGGTTCGTATCATGATGGGAACGCTTCTAGAGGTTGGAGAAGGCAAGAAATCTCCTCAGGATATTCCAGCAATTATTGCAGCTTTAGATCGTTCGCAAGCTGGACCAACTGCGGAAGGGAAAGGCCTTATGTTATGGCATGTAGATTACAATAATTGATGGAATAAAACTTTGTAAATCACTTGCGATTTGTTGATGGATGCTGTACAATAATAATTGTGTTTTCTTAATGGCTTTCCCACAGCCCCAAATAAGATATCCACAGTTTAATGAAATTTAATAATTACAATCAACTAACTACTATGATCGAAGATAAATGAAATATATTTGATTCTAGGACGAAAACAAGGAGGAAATATTTATGCGTACCACCTACATGGCTAAGCCGAATGAAGTAGAGCGCAATTGGCACATCGTTGATGCCGATGGTAAAACGCTTGGTCGTTTGGCAACAGAAGTTGCTGCTCTAATTCGCGGCAAGCACAAGCCACAATTCACAACACACGTTGATACTGGCGATTTCGTTATCGTAATCAATGCTGAGAAGATTCATTTGACAGGAAGAAAATGGTCGGACAAGAAATACTACCGTCACTCACAACACATGAGTGGTTTGAAAGTAACGACAGCTCAAGATATGCTTAAGACATTCCCAGAGCGTATTATTGAAGCAGCCGTTAAAGGTATGATTCCTAAGACTCGTATGGGCGACAAGATGCAATTGAGACTTAAAGTATATGCTGGTACGGATCATCCGCACGCAGCACAAAATCCAGAAGTTTACGAACTTCGCGGCTAATTTGAAAGGAGGACAGTTTCATGGCACAAGTACAATACTATGGGACAGGTCGTCGTAAACATTCGGTAGCACGTGTACGTTTAATACCGGGTGAAGGACGCATTGTCATTAATAAACGCGACATTAATGAATATTTTGGTTTAGAAACACTTAAATTGATCGTGAAACAACCACTTAACTTAACTGAAACACTAGGTAAATACGATATCCTCGTACTTGCTCATGGTGGAGGTACATCAGGTCAAGCTGGAGCAATCCGTCACGGTATTTCTCGTGCATTGCTTAAAGTAGATCCTGAGCTACGCTCATCACTTAAGAAAGCTGGATTCCTAACACGTGATCCACGTATGAAGGAACGTAAGAAATACGGACTTAAAGCAGCACGTCGTGCTCCTCAGTTCTCAAAGCGTTAATATTACTTGCTTATCAAGTATATCAAGCCCTTGGCCTATATTGGTCAAGGGCTTTTTTGTGTTTTTAATATGTTGCATTACTGAGATCACAACTATTATATTGACAAAGATGGAAAACTACTTATAATAGTATATAATTCATATGAAATTAGTTGGGATTAAATGTTGCTTGATTTGAGGGGAGATGGAATGATGAATTTGTTAGAAAAGGAACAACTTATTTCTGAGAAAGCGATTGAATTTGAACATGCAACACCTGAAGAAGTAATAAGTTGGGCTATAGAAACATTTCCTAATATTACGTTCGCATGTAGTTTTGGAGCTGAAGATGTTGTATTAGTGGATATGGTCCAGAAGATTAGTCCATCCACTGATGTGTTTTATCTAGATACAGATTTTCATTTCAAAGAAACATATCAGATAAGAGATATCATGATTGAGAAATATGGCATGAAATTTGTACGTGTATCCCCAAAGATCACGCCGGAAGAACAGGCATTAGAATACGGTGATACGCTATGGTCTACG
The DNA here is from genome assembly GCF_054373195.1 of Paenibacillus sp. CMAA1364. Classification (NCBI taxonomy): domain Bacteria; kingdom Bacillati; phylum Bacillota; class Bacilli; order Caryophanales; family Paenibacillaceae; genus Paenibacillus; species Paenibacillus sp. CMAA1364. Next base: position 52,734 of record NZ_JBITNB010000021.1, read on the forward strand.
GACCCTAATACGTGCTGTAACATACGTAAGGTAGAGCCCTTAACTCGTATCCTTACTAGTTATGATGCATGGATCACAGGAATTAGAAGAGATCAAGCACCAACGCGTGCTAATAGTAAAAAGGTGGAATATGATACGAAGTTCGGTTTGGTTAAATTCAATCCGATTGCCTCTTGGAGTAGTGAGGATGTGTGGGATTATATCCGTAAGCATAATGTTACTTATAACCCACTGCATGATCAGAACTATCCAAGCATTGGTTGTGAATATTGCACGCGTCAAGTTATGCCGGGTGAAGATGCTCGTGCTGGACGCTGGGCTGGAAATGACAAGACGGAATGTGGACTTCATAAATAATATTCGTTATATATAAATAAGGAGGATACACATGACAAAGATACTACCCCACGGTGGAAAGTTAGTTCAGCGAGTTGTACAAGGTGAAGAAAGAGAAAGATTATTGCAGGATGCACAACAATTCAAGCAAATTGCTATTAATGCATGGACCATTTCCGATTTGGATCTAATTGCTGTTGGTGCTTTTTCACCTATTACGGGGTTTCTAAATGAAGAGGATTATAAATCAGTTCTTTCTACAATGAGGCTTGCAGATGGCACAGTATGGAGCATACCGATTACCTTAGTTATTGATCCCATACAAGCATCAGAGTTGAAGGTGGATGAACAAGTTGCACTAGTAGGTGTAGAGGACGGAATTCTATACGCTACACTTGAGATCCAGAGCATTTACGAAGTGGATCATGCGCAAGAGGCAATTCACGTTTTTGGAACGAATGATACAGAACATCCAGGAGTTAACAAGTTATTTGAACGTTCTACAACCTATGTGGGTGGCTCTATACAATTATTAAATAGACCAGTGCCATCTAAGTTCAACGAATACTATTATATACCATCAGAAACACGTCAATTATTTCAGGATAAAGGATGGAAGAGCGTAGTTGGGTTCCAGACTCGAAATCCAGTACATCGGGCACATGAATATATTCAAAAGAGTGCAATGGAAATAGTAGATGCTCTTTTCTTAAATCCTTTAGTTGGTGAAACAAAATCAGATGATGTTCCTGCAGATGTAAGAATGAATAGTTATGTTGCTCTTTTGAAACATTATTATCCAGAAGATCGAACATTATTAGGCGTATTTCCAGCTGCTATGCGTTATGCTGGACCACGAGAAGCTATATTTCATGCTTTAGTACGCAAAAATTATGGTTGTACCCATTTTATCGTAGGTCGTGATCATGCAGGTGTAGGTGATTATTATGGTACGTATGAAGCACAAGAAATATTCAAGAACTTCACCGCTGAAGAAATAGGTATAACACCATTATTCTTTGAACATAGTTTCTTTTGTACGAAATGTGGCAACATGGCTTCTAGCAAGACTTGCCCCCATCCATCAGAAGATCATCTGACCTTATCGGGTACGAAGGTACGTGCATTACTTCGTGACGGTCAATGCCCACCACCTCAATTCACTCGTCCAGAAGTAGCTAAGATTCTTATTGAAGGAATGGCAGAACAAGTTCACGTATAAGGTACTATTTGTCCACCCCCGCCCATATAAATGTTAAGAGTATATATGGGACAGGGGGTATTTGTGTGTATATGTCCAAGCCTAAGCGAGTTACAATTTCGGTATGGATACGGATGAGAACGATCAAGAGGTTATTATTTGGGATTTGCTTACTCATAGTATTTGTAGCGATCGCAACCTATGAAATCCCTGACAAACAAGTCACTAACTATTGGAGTTTACCATTAGCAGGTAAGGTGATATCACTAGATGCAGGACATGGGGGACCAGATGGCGGAGCTGTAAGTCGTCAAGGTGTAATTGAAAAGGATATTAATCTGGCTATCACACTATACTTACGTGATTATCTGCAACAAGCTGGTGCAATTGTTAAAATGACAAGGGAAGGCGATTATGATCTTTCTTCGCCAAATACGAAGGGTTATTCGAAGCGAAAGACAGAAGATCTAAAAAAGCGTGTACGAATGATAGAGGAAGAGCAGTCCGATATGTTTATTAGCATTCATATGAATAGCATTCCATCTAATCGGTGGAGAGGTGCACAAGTGTTCTTTTATCCAACACATCCAGACAATGCGGAATTAGCCGCGCTTATGCAAGAGGAAATGAAACGTAATCTAGAGAATACAGATCGAATTGCCAAGACAGTGAACACGGTATATTTACTACAAGCGCTGAAGATACCTTCAGCATTGGTTGAAGTAGGATTCCTATCCAATACGGAAGAAGCTATGTTGTTAAAAGATGATAAGTATCAACGTAAAGTGGCTGCATCTATATATAAAGGGATTCTACGTTATACAGCGGGGGAGAAATCAAAGGTGTCGGCACAATAAGCGGAGAGATGGTATAATATGCAGATACCAAAATACGAAGATGAGGTGCTGCTGTTATGTTATCAAGAGAGCGTGTACAGGAAATCTTACAGCCCATTGCTGAGGCTACTAGTGGTAAAAGTCTGATTGAATTGCAGCTCATCCGTGATATTGTGATCAAAGATGATCGAGTTTCGCTTTCAGCAGTATACCTTGATGATAGCGATGAATATCGTGCTGAACTCGAAAAGATTATACGTGAACGTCTGATGGAATTTGGCGTAGAGGATATTCATATCCGTTTACGAGCAGCTACAGATTATGATCGCAAGCTTGCCTTTGGAGAAGAACTATCACAAGAGGATGAAGCCGTCTTGAAGAAGGGGCATGCTGCTGGCTTAGAAGATCATGACCTTATGAAAGAAGACTCAGGGGTCCACTTCATTGCCGTGGCGAGTGGTAAAGGCGGTGTTGGTAAGTCAACCGTTACAGTTAATTTAGCCGTTGCTCTAGCTCGTCAAGGTAAAAGAGTGGGTCTAATTGATGCCGATATATATGGCTTTAGTGTTCCGGATATGATGGGGTTAGAAGAAGGCCCAGTCGTAAAAGGTGATGTTATTATACCGGTGGAACGGTTCGGTGTGAAAGTCATGTCGATGGGGTTCTTTATACAAGAGAACAATCCAGTCATATGGCGTGGTCCGATGTTGGGTAAAATGTTACGACAATTCCTAAGTGATGTGGATTGGGGTGAATTGGACTACCTCTTGCTTGATTTACCACCGGGCACAGGTGATATCGCGTTAGATTTACACCAAATGTTACCTCAGAGTAAAGAGATTATTGTCACTACCCCTCATGCGACAGCAGCCTTTGTAGCTGCAAGAGCTGGTGCAATGGCAATTCAAACAGATCATGAAATTTTGGGTGTGATTGAGAATATGTCCTATTATGAATGTACAGGCTGTAACAAGCGTGATTACATATTTGGACGAGGTGGGGGTGGTCGACTAGCAGAGACCCTCAACACAGAGTTATTAGCCCAAATACCATTGGGGATACCTAATAATCTTCCTACAGAAGCTGATTTCTCACCATCGATCTATAAGCCAGAAACTACGAGCGGTAGCATCTATACAGATATTGCAACATCCATTATTGCAAAATGTGAAATATAATAATATAACATAAGAAGAGAGCTCCCACAGTTATGTGGAAGCTCTCTTCTTATGTTATGGATGAACTTATATATTACTCACCGCTAATCACACTATCACTTTGCTTATCATTATTCTCGCTTTGTTTCTTTGCATCCTTGCCAGATTCCTTTTCTTTGTCTTCCTTCGGCTCTAGCTCAGTTTGAACAACAGACTTCAGGAGCTCCATCACTTCCATTTTGAATAAAGGGTTCTGCATTGCCTCGCTCATAATGGTCATCGTTTGTTTGCGGAAATCAGATGACTTCGTGAGATCCAAGAACATTTTCGAGATCTCGGGTGTTTTCATGATGTCTGAGACTGATTTTTGGTACGTTGGATCTTTGATTAATTCCAAATGAAGTTTCTTACTTTGTGAATTGATTGCTTTGGCGAAGTCCCCAGCGAATTTAGGATCAGTCATGATCTTCTCAATTACTTTTGAATACTCAGGTGATGTCATCGTGTCTTTCACAGCCATTCGTATATCTTCGGAAGAGCTGGATGATAACATTTTCATACTTAACACGCCATCTCCTGAGCCACCACTACCAGAGCTAGGAGAGCTGAGTGCTTCTTCAACAGCTTTCTTGCCATCATCGCTTTTAAGAATATCTACGACCATTGATTTCATTTCTTTATAACCCATAGGAGCAGAAGAGCTACTACTGTCAGAACCACAGGCTGTTAGCACAGTCACAAGAACGATAATGATTACAAAAAGTCGAATATGCATTGATTTCATTTGTGTTGTCCTCCTTAGCGTAAGAATACTATGAGTAGTATGTGGAGTTGTACAAAGAAATATGTTCAAGAGACAATGGTTTTTTGTAATAAACGTTGGTACAATACAAACTTAGGGGGTGAGTTAGTGACTTTGAGGAAATGGTTCAGATTGATTTGGCAAGCGTCTCTCATTGGTGCGATAGCATCCTTGATTACAGGTGCGGTGTTGGGCTTTATAAATGGTGGGATTAACTTTAATGGATTTAAAGATTTTGTTGTTTATGTTGTGATTCTGTTCGGATATGGCGTGCTTGCCAGTATTTACTCGCAATTAGGTTTTTTTGCATATTTAATTCTAAATTATATGGGTAACGGCGTCTTTTCAAAAAGAGGCTGGAAGTACATACAGATTATTCTGACTGTGTTGGCTTTGCTGGAGTTAATTTTCTTCCGTATGTTTGTAGGGGGAGTAGATGGAAAGTCGACAGATTACATTCTGGCAATCGTTATTCTAGTGGCTGCCCTAATAACGGCATTCGTCAAAGCAAGATTAACGAATACGTCAGCATGGATTCCAACGATGTTCTTTATGATTGGGATTACGATTATAGAAATTGCAGGTGGACTTAAGATTAATGTTGATAATGCGACATTCCTTATCATGATACCTTTACTTGTATGTAATGCATATCAAATACTTATTCTGCATCGTATAGTTGACAGCAAAAAAGAGCTAATGAATTAGCTCTTTTTGTTCTAAATGGATTTAAAAGCCGCCCATATTTCCAAAGTACGCGGGGTTAAATGCTTGATCTCTTACCTCTGTGCCCTTGGCGTTTGTCTGGTTGATAAGATCAGATACGGTTACAAATTCATAACCCTGCTTTCTTAATTCATCAATGATGATAGGAAGAGCTTCGTGTGTTTGTTTGGATGAATCACTTGCATGCAATAATACAATGTCACCTGGATGTGCCTTTTTGATGACACGATTCACGATGTTTTGTGTGCCAATGTTTTTCCAATCCAATGAATCGGTGTCCCACTGAATGACTTTATAATTCATACTCTCGGCAATACGTAACACTCTTTTATCAAAATCGCCATTGGGTAAACGGAGTAGAGTTGGTTCGCGACCTATCAAATCGGTTAACATAGAATTAGATATAGTAAGTTGATTGCGAATCTCATCATCACTGAGTGTTGTGTAATTCACATGCTTGTGGCCGTGGTTGCCGATCTCAAAACCGCTGTCTTTAATACTCTTGACGATATCTGGATGACTCTTACTCCAAGGTGACGAAAGAAAGAAGGTTGTGTTTTGGACCTTTTTATCTTTTAGGATTTGTATAATGGGTCCAGGTCTAGTATCGCCCCAGCTAATATCGAACGTTAAAGCGATTAACTTCTTGCTTGTAGGTACACTATAAATGGCTGATGGTGCGCTCTCTGAGAAAACCGTGATTTGATCACGCTCAATATAGACAACCCCAAGTGCAAATATAGCCGTTGCACTGATTAACAATAACCTTTTGATCTTCTTCCAGCTAAATACATAAAAAAATGAGTTCATTCGATTAATCCGCCCCTTCCCTGCATGAAAGCTTGTATACTACAAATTGTATGCTCGTACGAAATAGTTATTACTAAATTATGTGAATGCTTTCGAAGTAAGTTTTTTTTAAAAAAACTCTAAGGGGATCGATTAAATGTTTCGTTTTTCAACGTTTATGAAAGATATTGCTATGATTCGAAGAACGGTCATGGTTTCAAGTCTAATATTTTGCTTGGGTATACTCATTGGATGGTTAGGAACGGAATCGATTGCAGATTTCATGAATCAACAAATTGAGGGTATTCGTACAATTAGTGAAGGGTTAAGTGAATCGGAACATCCGAAGTGGAGTTTCTTTGTCTTTATTTTTTTGAATAACAGTATTAAAAGTGTATTAGTTATCTTCTTTGGTATGTTTCTCGGGATATTACCGATTGTATTCCTAATGATCAATGGTATGGTCCTCGGATATCTAGTGCACCACTTATCGCTTCAAGGGGAGAACATGTTCGATGTAATTGTGAAAGGATTATTGCCGCACGGGATCATTGAGATACCGATTATAATTATTGCATGTGCATTTGGATTAAGACTTGGAATGATGGTGTGGCGTAGATTACTGACATGGAATAGGGAGAAGCGGGATAGTCACGGATTAGAATGGCGTACGTTTTTCAAAAGAGTCGGACCAATTTCGATGTGGATTGTAATATCCTTATTCGTAGCTGCAATAATTGAAAGTACATTTACATTCTGGCTGATGCAAAAATAAAAATACAAATGATTCATAATTTTGCCAATATGTGAGCATAACAGTAACACGGTCATGTGAAGCGAGATGGGATAGTGACTATATATCCGTCGGTGACTTTACTAAGGAGGTAACCAATATGCTGGGAATGCTGTTTAATGATAAAGAGTGCAAAGAATTAGATTATGTGATTCGTAAGGAGTTAGATGAAATGCTAATGGATTTAGATGATAAAAGATTAGACCGGGAAATAAGACAATCCATTGCAAAAAGATATAAGGTAGTGTTTAAGATGTATGCAAGATTTGCACCTCAAAAGGAACTGTCCAAGTATGCACGTAATAGCCGATTCTCAGAAATTAAAAATTAATTGTAAAAGCTATTGACTAAACAGTTTGAAATATGATAAATTAGTTCTCGCGTCCTTTTCTACTGAATAAGGCGCGAGAATATTTCATTTAAATGAACTAAAGAATTCCTTCAAAAAAGTTCTTGCAATTCATTAAATGATTATGATATAGTATAAAAGTTGTCACCGAGACACACTGGTGAATAACAAACGAGAAATTGATCTTTGAAAACTGAACAACGAGTGAGTGGTTCTTACGAAAGTGAGAACAAAACAAATGAGAAATCATTTGATTGAGAATGAATAATTCTCGTCAGTTTGTTTCAAAATGAGCGAATCGCTCTTTTCA
>NZ_JBITNB010000022.1:0-59756 GCF_054373195.1 Paenibacillus sp. CMAA1364
GGTACGTACGGTGGTGTGAGAGGTCGGGGGCTAGTCGCCCCCTCCTACTCGATTACAATCGCATGATAATAATTCGCTATGTTGATTAGGAATGAAGGTGAGCATATGCTTAAACTACGTAAAGGAATAACAGTCTGTTTACTCTTCGTGTTGAGCTTAACAGGATGTACGTTGGGACAGCAACATCAGGTAGAGAAGTATCATAAATACAGCGGAAGCTTCTACGATAGCTTCAACACGTTAACCCAATTCATTGCGTATACGAAGAATGAAGAAGAGTTCCACAAGTTCTATGAGAAGGCACATAAACGATTTATGCAACTTCATACATTCTATGATATCTACAATGATTATGAAGGAATCAATAACATCAAGACCATTAATGATCATGCCGGAATCAAACCAATAATCGTGGATCAGGACATTATCGATTTGATCATGTTCTCCAAAGAATGGTCAACACGCGTTGGATCAGACACGAATATAGCGATGGGTTCTGTTCTTCAGATTTGGCATGACTATCGCGAAGAGGGAATAGATCAACCCGATCAAGCCAAGCTACCACCTATGGGTATACTAAAAAAGGCTGCAGAGCATATGGATCTTGATAAAGTGATTGTAGATACAACGTTAAATACAGTCTATCTATCTGATAAAGAGATGAGTCTCAATGTAGGTGCAGTGGCAAAGGGATTCGCAACTGAGTTGGTAGCCAAGGAATTAATAGAAGATGGTTTATTATCTGGTATGATCAGTTCTGGTGGTAACATTCGTGCAATCTACAAGCCGCTAGACGACATACGTCAGCGATGGGGTGTAGGATTACAGAATCCTGACAAGTTCATTGCATCAGATGAGGAGAATTTACTAGATACGATTTATATTAATAACGCATCTGTTGTTAGTAGTGGCGACTATCAGAGGTATTACGTGGTGGATGGTAAAGTATATCATCATCTGATTGATTCCAAGACACTGATGCCAGAACAATATTATCGGACCGTCACCATTATGACAGAAGATTCGGGTGTTGCCGATTTTCTGTCCACAACGATATTCCTTATGCCTTTTGATGAGGGATTATCACTCATAGAGAGTTTAGAGGGTGTCGAAGCCATGTGGGTGATGCTTGATGGAACTATTGAAGCCACGGCTGGAATGAACAAGATCATGAAGAGTCATGGGGCAAGTGGCGCGAATGCGGAATAAACAGAACAACTAAATAAAAAGACAGATAGGCCTAAATAGAATTACTATTTGGGCTTATTTGTCTTTTTATTTCATTCGTTCTAAAGGTTAATCCAATGTCTGACTATTCATGAAATCCATAAACCTAGGAATGCCCTCTTTTAATATATAGTGGTATACCGTAGTTACTTCCTCAGGAGTCGAGACATTGGAACCAAGAACCATTTGAAGTGCAACACCATCGATTGCCCCGATTAATAAAGAAACAAAAGCACGACTATGTTTACTTTCTTCTTTATTATGTAAGAGTTTGATGAGCTCTTCTGATCGCGTGATCCATTCGTCATATTTCTCTGTGAATTTCAATCTGAGATCTTCGTTACCAATCATAGCTTCTTGTGCAAGATAGAAATGCAGCTTATTTTCAGATGGCTTTTTAAATCTTTTTAAGATATTATCTGTTATCTCAGCTATGAGGATATCATTATCTTTGGGTAATGTTCTAGATTTCTCAGCAATTCGAGTAGATTCAGATAAGCTATGATCCATGACATCATACAAGACATCTTCCTTATTCTTATAGTAATGATATATTGCCCCCGTACTCAACCCTGCTTCTTGAGCAATGCTTCGCATCGTGGCACCATTAATTCCTTGTGCAATGATGACTCTTTGTGCTGCCTGTAATATTCTTTCTTTTCCGACGACACTCATAACCTTTACCACCATTCTGCTAAGTTAAAAATATCGTACCATAATAATATGGACACTACCAATTGTTATGGCTGGATTGCGTGATAAACATCACAGCTGTTATGTTAGAAAATTGTTATGCTCTGAATGAAACCGAACGCTTGTTATGTTTTAGGGGGATTAAGATAATTATTTTAAAATGAGGAGGGCTTAAAATGCAAATTCCAATTTGGCAGTATGTAGTTACGATGGTCGCTTATATTAGTTTGCTGATGTTTATTGTTGGTTATATGCGTAAGCATATGAAATTCGCCAACATCTTCTGGATCGCTACATTAACTACATTTCCCTTGTGGATTATGGGTGGGGTAGTTGGTTGGTTCAGATGGGTAAAAATCCTAAGTGTTATTTTTCCAACGATCTTCTTAGGCTTCGCACGGTTATCAAATGCGGATGGAATGGCAGCCAAATTCAAAGGCAAGTTCTGGGATTCACTTCGTAAGGATTGGGTGTTATGGATTCTGTATGGTGTATTATTCCTTAACATAGCTGAGGCGACCATTAAGGACGTAGCATTAGGCAATCTGTTCAATGCAGCATGTGGATTCCTTCTATGTGTAACGATTCCATTTCCATTGAAGAGAAACTTCTGGAACATTACAGGTAAAGGTGGAGAACTAGTTGTATACACTACAATCGCATGGAACTTCATCTATACGACTTGGAATGCAGCTTTTGTATATGCAGAAGCACCAATCTACTTCGCAAGTTCATTATGTATTCTATTAGCAGCAGAGCTGTATCCTATCATCAAGCGTAGACCAGAATTATATGTCATTGCTCGTGTATATACATTAGCAACACATTTAATTATTAGAGCGGTAGCACCGAATTTATTCCCAACACTCATGGATTCTTCTTCATGGCACAACCCAATGGTACTTAAATATTGGGGAATGATTAACTTTATTATCATCGTTCCATATGTGTTCTGGCATGTGTACCAACTTCACACAGGTAAAGCGAATGTCAGCTTCCGTAGAGGTAAAGTAGAGGCAGTTTAACTATATAGGTTAAGGAGAATGTCATGAGAAAATCTAAATTATGGATAATGTTATTTTCTTTTCTACTGGCCTTAGTTTATCTACCTTCGGTTAGCTCTGCAGATTCATCTAGTACAAAGGAACTTACGCTAGGCACATGGCAAGGGATTGTGGATGGTTCTTCAAGTGAGGGTTCCTTCTTCTACCGTATGGAATTTAACAAAGATGGTACCGTTTCTGTTCTGAAGCAATACGGCGGGAACAATGTCAAAGAGCAGAAGACTTGGGTTCAAACGAATAATAGTATTGAGGTTACGAGTGAGACCGGCGCAGTTATAACCGATTTCGATGGTGCAAGTCTATTGATTGAAGATGCTTCCAAAAGTATCTCATACCAGAATGGCGATTATATAGGGGTTATAAGTAAGCATAATAGAACACTGTCTGTCATACACTGGGTACTGATTTTAGTAGTTCTTATTGCACTAAACGAATTATTCAGACGCTATAAATGGTTTTCCATTGTATTCTTCTTCATTCTTCCCATTGTATTATTACCTTTATGGATGAGCTATGGCGTTACACATTGGTTCAAATGGGTCAAAGTATATTCTGTAGTAGCAGCTAGTGTCTGGTTTATACTCATGAGATTCACAGGGTTAGGTAAATATAACTTTGCGAAAATGGTAGCAGCATTGTTCTTAGCAATAAATATCGCTGAGGCTGTTACACAAGATTTCTCCATGGCATTTCTGCCTAATATCCTGAATGGAATAGCAGGAATACTCTCGATTATCACATTGTTCTATGGTTGGAAAGGGATTCAAGCAGATAGAAGTAAGCAAAAAGATCTCGTATGGTCTAAGATGACTATCTTTTGGATCATTGCTTATGATCTATGGAATTGGGTATTCGTATATCTCAATTTCCCTGGTTCAGCCTCCGCACAGTTCATGGTGCTCTTGGCATGTACGATTCCTGCCATGTTTATCAAGAAAGGAACTTGGCTGCAAGCACGTGCATTTACACTTGCTGCTTGGTTTATGTACTATTTTACCTTCGCAAGATTTACAGAGGCAACCGAGTTATTAGTTCCTAGAAATGACTTTCTTATGTTGTTCGTAGCCATTCTAAGTATTTCAGCTAATGCAATATATGCAGCTGTTTATTTCAGAAAGCTATATATAGAAAGAAAACAATTACGTATAGCTGAATAAGTACGACTGGAAAAGACGGATGCAGCTAAAGTGTACCGTCTTTTTTGTATATAATTATCCTAACAACGTAGTTCATGGATTAATCTAGACATTAAAGCGCAATAATAGAAACATATGAGGTATAATAGCTATAATGATGTTATTTCATTGTGCTCACCAGATTTTGAATAGAGGGGATTGGATCGTTTGAATATTGAAGAAGTAAATAATGAAGAAATAAATGATGAAGAGGTATTAGAATCAGGTCCCAATATGGAACAATTAAAGAAAGCTGTCAATCGTACATCGGATTGGAGAGTGCGTCTAGAGGCTGTAGAAGAATTAGGGCAGTTAGACGACCAACAATCTATCGATATACTTACACGTGTGATGGCTAATGATGCTGTCTATCAAGTGCAAGAGGCTGCTTACCATAAACTTAAGGCATTAGGTGAAGATGTTCAGTTGCCGTCTAAGAGCACAGGTGAATTGGTTAAGGGAATCACGAAGATTCTAGTTCGTATTAAGAAGAGTTTACCAGAAGGCCATACGTATGAAGAGTTCAAAGAGAAGTTCAAGAAGATGAGAGTTGACCTTTATGATGTATACGAAGGCGATAAAGGTTCTAATTTTGATTCTTGGTTAGAAGATACGTGGGTATCTTTACCGGTTAGAACATCAGCTAAGAAATAGTGGCTGTTGCCTTGTAGACAAGCTTAAGTATAAGCACAACTTGACAACAAAAATTAAGTTATGTAAAAATAGGGATTAGCACTCTGGTCATTCAAGTGCTAATCCTTTTGAAATATAAGAAAATATTGTTAGCTAAATTGAAAGGGGAATTTATCTTGGTTAAAAAAGAGTTCAAAGCAGAATCCAAAAGATTACTAGAGATGATGATCAATTCCATCTATACGCACAAAGAGATCTTCATGAGAGAACTTATTTCTAATGCTAGTGACGCCATTGATAAAATATATTACAGAGCACTAACGGATGATAGCATGGTGTTTAACCAAAGCGATTATTTCATCAAAGTAACAACCGATCAAGAAAAGCGTACATTGACTATTTCCGATACGGGTATTGGGATGACAAAAGAAGAGCTTGAGAATAACTTAGGTACGATTGCTAAGAGTGGTTCATTAGCTTTTAAGAAAGAGAATGAAGCCAAAGACGGACACAATATAATTGGTCAATTCGGTGTTGGATTCTATGCAGCGTTCATGGTGGCAGATGATGTTACCGTAATCAGTAAAGCGCTTGGTAGTGACGAGGCTTTCAAATGGGAATCTAAAGGTGCAGATGGCTATACCATTGAATCATGTGAGAAAGATAGCGTAGGAACTGAAATCATTCTGACCATAAAAGAAAACACCGAAGATGATCAATATGATGAGTATTTAGAAGAGTACCGCTTAAGATCCATCATCAAGAAGTACTCTGATTTCATTCGCTTCCCAATCAAGATGGATGTGAAAGAGCAGAAGCCTAAAGAAGGTACCGAGAATGAATTCGAGGAAGTTCTTGAAGAGCAAACGGTCAACAGCATGGTACCGATCTGGCGCAAGAATAAGAACGAGCTTACACCTGAAGATTACGAGAACTTCTATGTTGAAAAGCGCTATGGTTTCGATAAGCCGCTGAAACATATTCATATTAGTGCAGACGGTGCGGTTGTATATAATGCCATTCTCTACATACCTGAGAATACACCATTTGACTATTACACCAAAGAATACGAGAAGGGCTTAGAGCTATATTCCAACGGTGTATTAATTATGGATAAGTGTTCTGATTTACTCCCTGACTACTTCGGATTTGTGAAGGGTATGGTCGATTCAGAAGATTTATCACTGAATATCTCAAGAGAAATGTTACAGCATGATCGTCAGTTAACGCTAATCGCTAAGAACATTAAGAACAAAATTAAGAGTCAGCTATTAAGTCTGATGAAGGATGAAAGAGAGAAGTATGAGAAGTTCTTTATCTCTTTTGGCAGACAGCTGAAATTCGGAGTATATAATGATTACGGTATGCACAAAGACACATTACAGGATTTATTGATGTTCTATACATCCAAAGAGAAGAAGCTTGTATCCTTGGATGAATATGTATCAAGAATGCCTGAAGATCAGAAGTACATTTACTACGCTTCTGGAGAATCGATTGACAGAATTGAGAAACTTCCAGCGATGGAGCTTGTGAATGACAAAGGGTATGAAATTCTATACTTCACAGATGATGTGGATGAGTTCGCAATCAAGATGATCATGAGCTACAAAGAGAAAGAATTCAAATCTGTATCCAGCGGTGATTTAGGTATCGAAGCAGATGCCAATGATAAGCCTACAGAGGAAGAAGAGAATGAGAATAAGGAACTCTTTGAAGCGATGACAGGCATACTTGGGAATAAAGTATCGAATGTTAAAGCGTCCAAGAGATTGAAGACGCACCCTGTATGTATTTCTACAGAGGGTGAGTTAACGATTGAGATGGAAAAGATATTGATGGCTATGCCTAACGCTCAAGATGTGAAAGCAGATAAGATATTGGAGATCAACGTCAATCATGATGTCTACCAATCATTGAAAGATGCTTACACCAATGATAAAGATAAGCTGAGCTTGTATACTAATCTGTTGTATAATCAAGCCTTATTGATCGAGGGATTGCAGGTTGTTGACCCGGTTCAATTCACGAATGATATTTGCAAAATAATGAAATGATGAAGCGAATTACAGAGTAGTAGCTGAATAACAAGAATAACCCGTATCTGGTGTGAACCAAGGCGGGTTATTTGTCGTTGTGATGAAGACTCTGCTAGAATCAAGATATATCAACATGTTCGAAAGTGGGATAAAAATATGAGAATTAACAAATATATTAGCGAGACAGGCTTTTGTTCAAGGCGCGAAACGGATAGATTAATAGCGGCTGGAAGAATTACGATTAACGGTGTTATCTGTGAACCAGGTGACAGCGTTATTCTAGGTGACACAGTGCTCATTGATGATGAAATGATACCTAGTAAGGAAGATCATGTATATATCGTACTAAATAAGCCCATAGGAATTACTTGTACGGCTGCAAAGCATGTAGCGGGTAACATTATTGATTTCGTGAATTATCCTACTCGAATTTTTGCTATTGGTAGACTAGATAAAGCTTCAGAAGGCCTAATATTATTAACGAACGATGGAGACATTGTGAATAAAATGATGCGTTCAGAGAATGGTCATGAGAAAGAATATGTAGTGACAGTAGACAAATGTGTTACTGCTCAATTCCTTCAGTGCATGTCTAGTGGCGTAGATATTCTTGGAAGGACAACCAAACCGTGTGAGACATTTGCGATCGGTGAATATGAGTTTAGAATCATCTTAACCCAAGGACTAAATCTTCAAATTCGTAGAATGTGTAAGGCTCTTAGTTATAGAGTGCTTAGGCTTGAACGAATAAGGATAATGAATATCTCTATCCATGGACTAGAGCAAGGGAAGTGGAGAGATCTTACCGGTAAAGAACTACAAATACTACACAAACAATTAGATCCAACGAGATGATCTTATAAATTATTAATTGACGTATTGAATAAAGCGTTATAGTATATAAGTGCAAACGCTTTCACGACTTTTAAAAAGTTAGAGGTTTATAAAATGACACTTTCTGTGACGGGTACTGACTTCAGGGGACCTAGTGATGTTACTATTTATTGTTTAAAGGAGGGGTTATCGACTTTTATGCAATCGTTTGCATTATTTTTAAAATTATAAAAGAAGGAGTGTTGCTCACGTGAAGTCTATTTATCAAATGAGACGTATACTGTCCAGCTTTATGGTTTTTATTCTTGTTATTTCGAGTGTGGGGTTAATTCCATTACAGGCTGGTGCAGATACAAATAAAGTTGTGTTGGTCGGTGATTTACAAGAGGCGTTCGGATCTAATGGGAATTGGGATCCTGCAGCACCTGCAACCGAAATGATTGATATGGGCAACGGAAACTATCAGTTCACAGGTATCTTGCCTGCAGGTTCTTATAAATATAAAATTGCCATTGGTGGCAATTGGGATATCAGCTATGGTTTTGGATCATACACAAATCCTATGGGCAAAGATGATGGAGGTAACATCCAAATTACGTTAACCCAAGAAACAGCAGTGACATTCTATTATAACTATCTGACTAATAAAATAGCGGATTCTACTTACTACACGCCATTAGCCGTCGATAAGCATCCGCGAGTAGTTGGGGATGTGCAAATGAATATAGGCGATGCAAACAACTGGTCGCCTGCTGATGCACAAACCATGATGTATGATGATGATTTTGATGATATTTATTCTGTCACGAAGACTGTTTACGCAGGTGATTATGAATATAAAATCGTTCTAGGCTCCACATGGGATGATAGTGCCTATCCCGGAAGTAATGCGAAGTTGAGTCTTCCAGAGAAGCTTGCGGTCACTTTCAATTACAATCGATTAGACCATAGCGTATCTGCAGAGTTCGTCGCACCAGGTGACGATATTCCGGCCAATACGGTCGCATACATTATCAAAGACCGGACAATAACTATAGCCCTTATGGGATTTGGAACTGGGAGGATGTAGCAACACCGTCATCCGTATGGGCATCAGATGCGACCCTTTTTCCAGTTGATCAAATAGATGCATTTGGAGCATATGTTGATATTCCACTCAAAAAGAATGCAAAGAAAATAGGCTTTTTTGTTGTGAATCGTACCAAAGGCGATGCGGACAAAGAGGATAATAGAAGCTTTAATCTATTGGATAGATATAATCAGGTATGGATAAAACAAGGAGATGATAAGGTCTATGTTTCATCTAACGGAGAGTTACCTACAGGTCTGACGTCTGCTGAAGTATTATCTGATAGTAAAATTCAGTTAGGATTTACGATGACCGAAGGTCTAGTTGAGAAAGCATTGAAAGATGCACTAATCATTACGGACAAGAACGGTGATGCTGTAACGATTAACAGAGTCCAAATCATGAATGCGACAACAGTTGAAGTTATGACAACACCGTTCTCGTTGGAGAATGTTCCATTAAGTGTTACATACGCTGGCATAACGCTGTCGGCTACGACGGGTTGGAGAATGATCGATGAAATGTATCATTATGAGGGGAATGATCTCGGAGCCAAATATCACGCGGATACAAAGAGTGTAACGCTTAAACTTTGGGCACCCAAAGCGAGTTCAGTAGTTGCGGATGTATATGACAAATATGATTCTACGCAACTAGTGAGAAGTGTGAACTTAACGCAAGAGGATAAAGGTATATGGTCTGCTAGAATTTCCCCTGGGGATCTAGGTGTTACAGATCTTAAAAACTATTTCTATCAATATGAAGTAACCAATAACGGTATAGCAAAACAAGTGCTTGACCCTTATGCCAAATCAATGGCTCCATTTAGAGTGAATACGAAAGGTAACGTTGGTTCTGATGGAGATGCTGTAGGTAAAGCGGCCATTGTGGACTTGAGCGGAACGAACCCCGCAGGTTTTGACTTCGCAAAGATTGAAGGATATGAACAAAGAGAAGATGCAATTATTTGGGAGGTCCATGTGAGAGACTTCACATCAGATCCATCTATCGAGAATGATTTGAACAATGCAACATGGGGATCGTACGATGCATTTAAGAATAAAATTGATTACATTAAATCTCTTGGTGTAACGCATGTTCAATTACTTCCTGTCATGGCTTGGTATTACGGGGATGAGATGAATATGAACACAAGAGAACTTGATTATTCAACCAAAGACAATGAATATAACTGGGGATATGACCCACATAACTATTTCTCGCCGGATGGCGCTTACTCTGAGAATCCTGCAGATCCGGAACTCAGAATTAAGGAATTGAAGAACATGATTGACGCCATTCATGATGCGGGTATGGGTGTAGTGCTGGATGTTGTATATACTCATATGGCTGAAGCAAGCTTTTTAGATGATATCGTTCCTAACTACTATGCATTTCAAGATGCAAATGGAAATAATATAGGTGGTTTTGGAAATAATCTAGCGACAAACCATAAGATGGCTGAGAAATTAATGATAGATTCCGTTAAATACTGGTTTGACGAATACAAAATTGACGGAATGCGCTGGGATATGATGGGTGATGCAACCTATGAGTCTGTCCAGAATGCTTATGATGCAGCAGAAGCAATTAATCCGAATGCTCTATTTATAGGTGAAGGTTGGAGAACGTTCGGTGGAGCGGTTGCAGATCCTTCATTAGCAGGTAAAGGGGCAGATCAGGACTGGATGGACAAAACCGACAGTGTCGGTGTGTTCTCTGATGAGATGAGAAATGAATTAAAGTCTGGTTTCGGTTCGGAGGGGCAACCGAGATTTATTACAGGCGGTGCGCGCGACATTGATGTAATCTTCAACAATATCAAAGCGCAACCAGGTAACACAGCCGAGGATGATCCAGGCGATATTGTACCTTATATTGAGGCACATGATAATCTAACATTATATGATGTCATTGCACAATCTATTAAGAAGGATCCATCGATAGTAGCTAATGATCTGGAAATTCATAAGCGGATCCGACTTGGGAATATGTTAGTACTGACGTCACAAGGGACGGCCTTTCTACATGCAGGACAGGAATATGGACGTACGAAACAATGGAATGGGGTCACCGCCCCAGCAAGTCCAAATGAACACAAGTTTACTGAATTAGAAGATGAGACAGGTCATGTATTTGGATATTTCGTGCATGATTCCTACGACTCCTCCGATGCAATCAACATGTTTGACTGGACGAAAGCAACGGATAACATAGCTTTCCCTGTGAATAATACAACCAGAGAGTATACAGCTGGCTTGACAGCGTTAAGGAAATCAACGGACGCCTTTCGACTAGGAGACCAAACATTAGTAGACTCTAATATTACCTTGATTCAAGCGCCGGAGATTAAATCACAAGATCTCATAATTGCCTATAAGAACAAAGCAACAGATGGGACGGGTCATTATTATGCATTTGTAAATACAGATAATACAGCAAGAACACTTACACTTTCCGAAGATCTAACAGTAGGTACGGTCGTTGCAGATAATGATGAAGCAGGGATCGTTGAGGTTAAATCGAAATCTGGATTTACACTCACGGCTAATTCAATCACCATAGAACCTTTATCAGCAGTTATTATTAAGATGGAAGCTGCGGCTTCGGTATTAAGCTCGATAGAAGTGAAAGAATCCAAATATTCATTAGAAATAGGCAGAACGAATCAAACAGCCGTGTATGCGAGATATGATGATGGAAGCCAAAGAGCAGTAACGAGCAAGGCTACTTATTCATCAAGTAATAACCTCGTAGCGACTGTGACTGCCAAAGGTTTAGTGAAGGCAGTGTCTAAAGGAACTGCCACGATTACAGTTGCTTATGGCGGGATCACGTCAGAAGTAACGGTTAACGTTACTGCGGAAGTAGCGAAGCGTTACGTCCAAATCAATTATATACGTCCAGATAAGGATTATGAGAATTGGAAGCTGTGGGTGTGGAACACAGGTGTGAAGAATGATCTGATTCTTTTTGATAAGGTCGAGAACGGTGTGGCTACTGTTATGATTGAAGTCGGCCCACAAGCGACAAGTGTTGGATTTGTTCTTATTAAAGCCAAAGGTACAGATTTAGATTGGAACAAAATCAAACAAGATTATCCGGATGATCGCTTAATTTGGGTCACACCTGGCGAGACCCTTACCAAAGTAAATGTGACGAGTATGGTCAGAGACATGGATATTTTGCCAAGCATCACGGGGCCAATTCTGAATGACGGTAATATTACGTTTGTGTACAGAGATGATGAGCTTTTCAAAAGCGGGCAAATGAGCTCTATGACAGATATAAAACTTAAAATTGACGGTACAGAATATGCAATGACTTACGATCCAACCAAAGAATGGTTCAGTTATACGTTAAATAATGTAGGAATTGGTACACATGAATATACGTTCGTTATAACCAAAGATGGGGTAGTTAATGAGGTGGCAGATCCATACAATACGACGAATGGGAAGTCTATTGTGGAGTATCAGTTACCTATAATGACAATGAAATCGATTGTTAATCCATCTGTCATTACAGCTAACGAGAATGCGGTACTGAAATTGAATGTTGTATCGGATCAATTCATAAACTACCGTGAAGGTTATATCGATCTTACCGAATTAGGTGGACCAGATAAGGTGGAATTTGATACGGAGCTTTTGGAACAGTCCATTGCAGTAAAGGATTCGATAGCTGCTGGATCGAAGAGTATCCCAATCACTTTAGTAGATCAATATGGTAACAAACATATTCATTCTGCGACCGTACAGGTGAAGGCAAGAACGTATACTGGGACAGATGATTTCGATTGGGACGAAGCTCGGATTTACTTCGCGCTGACGGATCGTTTCCAGGATGGTGATCCAACGAATAATACCGATGTTGATAAAAGTCATCTTGAAGCCTATCACGGAGGTGACTTCAGAGGTCTTATTGATAAACTGGATTACTTACAAAATTTAGGTGTAAATACATTGTGGATTACGCCAATTGTAGACAACATAGATTTCAACAAAGGTGTTGATTTCAACAGTAAACAATATGGATATCATGGCTATTGGGCTAAAGATTTCACAAAGATTGACGAACATCTCGGCGATCTAGAAACATTCAAAGAACTAATCGATACCGCCCATGATAAAGGAATAAAGATCATGGTAGACGTAGTCTTAAATCATGCAGGGTATGGCTTGAAAGAAGAGGATAATAGACCTGGAATCACGGAGGAAGACAAGGAAAGATTCGCAGGTATGCTGAGAACAGATGGACTTTCTTCGGATGAAGATGTGCTTAAGGGAGAGTTAGCACAACTTCCTGATTTCATCACAGAGGACATCGACGTTCGTGCACAAATCATGGATTGGCAAGCTGGATGGTTAGATCGGGCTAGAACAGATCGTGGATATACGATTGATTATTTCCGTGTAGACACCGTGAAACATGTTGAAGATACAACATGGAAAGCGTTCAAGAATGTATTGACTTCGATTGATCCGAATTTCAAATTGATCGGTGAATACTTTGGTGCAAGCGTTGATAGTGATGGTGGTACGCTCCAAAGTGGTCAAATGGACAGTCTTCTTGATTTCAGCTTCAATGAGAATGCGTCGATGTTCGTGAACGGGAACATTGAATCGGTTGAAGCTTATCTAGCTAATCGGGAAGCGCAGATGGACAATACAAGAACGATGGGACAATTCCTGAGTAGCCACGATGAGGACGGCTTCCTGTCATCTGATGCCGTTGGTGGAAATAAAGGTAGATTGAAGGCGGCTGCGGCACTACAAATTACTTCCAAAGGACAGCCAGTCATATACTATGGAGAAGAATTAGGACGTTCAGGTAAGAATGCAGGCGACATGAGTAAAGGGGAATTTAGTGAGAATCGTGCAGATATGCCTTGGGATCAGTTAGAGAGTGAAAAAGATTTGCATGATCATTACCAGAAGCTGTTGAATATCCGAGCTAAGTATTCCAAAGTGTTCTCCAAAGGAACACGGACATCTCTTGTTGCTTCTAATGAAGAAGGATATCTAGCATTCAGCAAAAAATATGAAGGTAAGAATATCGTTACGATTATTAATACGAAAGAAACAAGTAAAGACGTTACGTTAAGCGTCCCGTTTGCAGCTGATAGCGAAGTGAAGGATGAGTATAGTGGGAAGGTTTACAATGTGACGAACGATCACAAAATAAGCTTTAGCCTTCCAGGTATAAATGAAGGTGGAACTGTTATTCTTTCTCTCATGCCATCGGTTGGTGTTGATACCGACAATGAAACTGAACCCGGTGATAGTAATGTCTCTATTGGTAGTGGGTCTGCTAGTGGTAATAGCGATAAAGTTACCCAGAGGATTGTCACTGAAGAATCGTTGAAGAGCGGCATAGAGAAAGTCATCATTAACCTTGGAGTAAGTGAAAATGGCGTTCTACTTCCGTTGAAAGTAGCTGAAATGCTGGGATCTAAGTCAATTGAAATCAATCAAGGTGATTACAAGATTGAACTTTCTTCACAATTGCTGAAAAACATTCAGTTATTGATTCCATTTGGGCAAGCAGAAGGAGCTGTCATTTCCTTCAAGATGGATGAAGTAAAACAATCACTAGCCGAGTCCCTTGTTGAGCAATCAAATAGCTCGAGTTCGAAGATGAAATTGGCAAGTAAGATGTTCAATTTCAGTCTGAGTATCCAAATGAAAGATGGAAAAGAAATGAAGGTAGAGCGTTTCGTAACGCCGATCACTCTAGTCTTCCATGTTGATGCTTCTGCGAATAAAAAATGGTTAGGCGTATATTTTATTAAGGAAAATGGGGAAATGGAGTATGTAGCCTCCTATTGGGAAAATGGCAAACTTAAAGCGGATGTTTACCATTTTAGTAAGTATGCGGTAATAGAATACAACAAATCGTTTGTAGATTTGGTTAATCACTGGGCGGAAGCGGCTGTTAAGGAACTTGCTGCCAAACATGTGGTGAAAGGAAATACCGATAGTACGTTTAGTCCTGCAGAAAAGTTGACTCGTGCTCAGTTCGCAACGATGCTCATTCGAGCATTGAACTTAACGGAGGAGGGTGACTTTTCTTTTAAAGACGTTGATAGTAGCGCTTGGTACGCTTCGGCAGTTTCGATCGCATATCATAGCGGAATGGTGAGAGGTAAGAGTGAAATGATGTTTGCACCACAAGAAAGCATCACACGAGAAGAAATGGCTGTGATGGTCCTGCGTGCTTATCAGTTTAGAAATGCAGGAGTTACAATACCGAATGGTTCTGGCTCTGTGTTCACAGATGAACAACAGATCAGTTCATGGGCTATTAAAGAGGTTCAAGCAGCTACATCGCTTGGATTGTTGAACGGACAAAGTAAGAGTGTATTTGTTCCGAAAGCGTACACGAGCCGTGCTGAAAGTGCTCAAGCTCTCGTGAATTTACTTGATAAAATTCAGTGAATGACTGGCAAGGACCCCACCCATCTCTAAGTGAGATGGGCGAGGTCCTTGTTTATTACGTAAATAGCAAATATAATGGAATGTGGTTTATATTTAATAGGACAGTTTGGAATGACTGAGCTGATAATTAGTAAGATATGGTGCGGCATGGTACAATGATCTATAAAAAGGGGAGTGAATCGTATGTCAATACAAATGAATGTTCAACCAACACCTAATCCAAATTCAATGAAGATCAATGCGAGCGGAACGATATTTGAAGGGGCAGGAAGTGTATCCCTCAAGAGTGGCGCTCAAACAGATCATCCTTTGGCAAGTGCTCTACTTGCTATAGAGGGTATTGATAATATATTTGGAATACGAGATTTCGTTACAGTTACTAAGGAACCAGATGCACAATGGGACGTTATTCTACCTCAAGTAGAAGAAGCTTTCAAAGTTGTCTATGGCTAATGTTATGACCACTCCGTGAGCCGAAGTGTAATAAGAAATGGTTGTTGTAAAGACTATAAACAGTAATAATTCAACGAAAGATTAACCTGCCTTCATTGTGAGAATTAGTGGATGCGGGTTAATCGTTTTGTTAACTTTTAGCAACTAGGAGTGGGATAAATGGTACAAAAAAAGAATAAATTTATGCTTTATAATTCGTTAGGTATGGTGGCACTAATTTATGTCATCTATTTCATTACGCTTTCAGGAAAGATGGATATGCATGGGATGCATAGTGGACAGGCTTCAGATGATGTCGTCTTGAAATACATATTATTAGTACTCCCGGTTATTCTATTGATTGTCACGACGATCATATACTTGCGTAACCATATACACAAGTATATTCCCCATCTCGTTTCTATTGTGTGTTCTTTTGCAAGTATAGCGATTGTTGTAGCGGGTAATGGAGCGGTAGAATTTCACTTTTCGATATTTATGGCGATTGCATTAATCGCATACTATGAACAGATATCCATTATAGTCACGATGACATTGATTTTTGTTGTAGAGCATGTGGCAGGACTCTTAGTTATACCGGAATTGATATTTGGAGCGAGTGAATATCCATTCCTTATGGTATTGGTGCATGCAGTCTTCTTGGTACTGACTTCTACGATGACGATTATACAAGTTATTTCTAAGCGGAGATTAACGAATGAGCTTGAAGAAGGTAAGCAACTACAACAACGTATTATTGAGAATACAATTGCTGAATTGAGTAAGTCGACCGAAGCCATTAATGAGTCTGTTGCTTCCTTGGAGATGAGTGTGAATCAGACCATTCAATCCAGTGAGAGAATTACAGGTAACATTAACAATATTGAACAGGAAACGGTGACACAGGCCGAGAAGATCAGAGTTAACACCATCTCTATCGAAGAAGTTGCTGTAGGCGTGGATCGGATTGCTCAAATGTCTGGTCAGGTAGCAGAATCGACAGAATCCATGCTTCAAAGAATCATTGAAGGTAATAACTCGGTTCTCAAGGCAGAGAATCAAATCAGTAACGTATCGCATGCGAGCCAAGAAGTGTATCAATCTTTCACTGAATTAGTTGAAAAGACAAATGAGATTTCTAACATGGCAATCGTCATTCGAGATATTGCAGAACAAACCAACTTATTATCCCTAAATGCTTCAATAGAAGCTGCAAGAGCTGGGGAAATGGGTAGAGGATTCGTAGTTGTAGCACAACAAGTGAAGAAGCTAGCTAATCAATCGAGTACTTCAGCCAATGAAATTACTGAATTAATAGACACAGTACAGGCACGTACGATGCGGACACTAGGTTCTATGGAATCTTCTACAGAAGAAGTAACGAAAAGTGTCGAAGATATGGTTGAATTGAAACATATATTCAATACGATTATGATGGCTTCAGAATCAATTTCTGAGCAAATGACGGAATCTGCAACAACGACTGAACAAATGAGCACGATGACAGATCAAGTAAATGTAACCATAGATGAAATAAGTGTCACTGTAGATGCTTCGGTTAAAGAGATCAAGGAAATGTCTCTTGAACTTAATGACCAACAACATAATATAGAGACGATTATGAATTCTATCGACAAACTGCAAATACAAATAGTGAATTTAAATGAAATTGTTGTGAGATTAAATAATTAAACTATTGATGTTATAATGATTGTGAGTCTTAGAAATGTTGGAGTGATGATATGAGTAAAGCTAAGGGTGGAACAGGAAAAGGAACAGGCAAGAAGGGTTGGACCCGTTGGGACAAGATGGATAAAACCAAGAAGGTAAAGAAAAATTATGGTGCGATTCGTGCTGCGGCTAAAGAATCAGAAAATGCCAATTCAAATCATCGGAAAAAGCATGACAACGAGTCTGAGTAGTAAAGACAGCTGAAATGTTGTGGAATTACTAACCAAGTAGAATAGCGAAAGCCCCTTGAGGATGATTTATCTTCAAGGGGCTTTCGCTGTATGTAATAGGTAACAGAACCTTTACCTAAGGTTACAATCTCTCAAATAACATAGTAATCATTTGTGATATAGTATGTTTATTAAATACTAGATTAACGTCAGATAGGAGTTAGGCCAATGATAATCAAGAGAACTTCGTACTTATTATTAATACTAATATTCATGACAACAGGTGTGATACATACCGTAGAAGCAGCGAATATGACTTCATTAAAGCTCAGTATTAATGACAAGATAAGTTCTGTTGATACGGTAATGAAAGACAATTCATTCTATGCTTCTTTGAGAGACTTATCGGAAGCTATGGATGCACAGATGACAGGAACAATATCCATTCTGACGATTGTGAGAGACAATCAAAGGATGATCCTTTATAAGGATGATCAAATAGCTGTTCAATCGGATGGAAGTAAGGTCACTATGGTTACATTCATTCATCAAGGTAAGCTCATGGTTCCATTACGTGAGTTATCTAGTTATTTCGGTTACCAAGTGACGTATCAATCTAAGGAGAATCTATTAAGAATCAAAGATAGCCGTGCTACGCTAAGTGACAAAGAATTTATAACGAAATTCTCAACGCAACTTAAGGCAATGACAGTGGTAGTGCCAACAAAACCTTTAGCTAGTAAAGGGAAAATCGTATATTTAACTTTCGATGATGGACCAACGTCAACCACAGGCCAATTGCTAGATGTATTGAAAGAACATCATACCCAAGCTACATTTTTTATGTTGGGGAATAATGTAATCAAATATCCTAATGCAGTTAAACGGACTGCTTCTGAAGGACACAGTCTAGGTTTGCATGGGGTTACACATATGAAGACGAAATTCTATCAATCGCCAGCATCAGCTAGAGCCGAGATGGATACCGATAAGAGATATATCAATAAGATAACAGGGATTAGTCCTAAATTAATACGCACGCCTTATGGTAGTAAGCCATACTTTACCACCGCTTTTAGAGATAAGATGTTAGGTGATGGTTACCGTTTATGGGATTGGAATGTTGATTCTATGGATTGGAAGTTTCAAGAAGATAGTAATTCGATTTATACAACCGTCATGAATCAAGTAAGACAATTAGAGAAAGGCAAGGTAACCCCAATTATTCTACTTCATGATCAGAAAGCGACTCTAAAGGTCCTTCCGCAAATCATTGAATCTTTGAAGAAGAAGGGATACTCATTCGAACTGATTACGCCAGATTTGAAGCCAGTAAATTACTGGCAGGATATAAGGTGATCTCTTTATACCATCAATACTAATATCGTAATGGATATGATATATGAATAAACAACAAATAGGTCAGCCGAAAAGAAGCTGACCTATTTGTTGTTTATAGCGGTAACCAAACAGTAGGTAAAAGTTATAACTTATAGAATCCGCGATAACTTGCGATATTCACTTGCTGGGATACCTTCTTGTCGACGGAATAAACGGCTGAAATAATGAATATCGGGATAACCCACATGTTCGCCAATTTCTTCAACCGTCATATCGGTTTCACGTAATAGTTTTCTTGCTTCGCGATGTCGAATAGATTGAATGAATTCATTGGGTGGCATGCCAGCGGTTTGCTTAAATAATTTAGCCGTATAATCAATACTTAATTGTAGTTCTTCTGCAATAGAATGATTACACCAATCCCCAGAGGGATTTAATTCGATCTTCCCCATAATTCTAGAAATCTTATTGGCATACGGTGAGGTATGTGTTAATGATATAGAACGCGAGATGCGTAATAGATGAGCTAGAATATTTAGGATCAGAGCTCTGCACACGAGTTCATATCCGAGTGGGCGCATTGTAAATTCGTGGACCAGTTTCTCCATCAACTGAATGCACGCAAGTGGAATGGTATATACAACTTGCGACGATAGGGATGTGAAATTCTCGGAACAGGGTTCCAGTGCGAATTTATTCAAATGGATATTCTCTTCATTAACAATCATATCCGCTTCGGTTGCAATATTCAGCTCATCGAAGAAATCAAAGTGAATCCCAAGAAAACTTGCATCTGGTGTAGATACGACTTCATTCTGGTGCAATACACCAGAAGGTAGGAAGAGGAGTTGTCCGGCAATTATATCAAACCTCTGACCGTAAATAGTTGTTGCCGCTTGTCCTTGAACCAAGTAGAGAAGTTCAAAATTATAGAGTCTTCTCTCTGGAAGGACACCTGTAGGCATTCGTTGAAATTGTGCATAATGAATATTAGGGGACCATTCTCTGAAACTAGCTTGTCGCTGAAGGGGGTAGATTCCCTTAATCATGTCCATAATAATGCTCCTTGGATAATTAAATATATTTAATAACGGAATTGTGCAAATAATACCCTTATTGGCTAAAGCAATGCGATCATAACTCGGTTATTATAAATGTATTATCACATGTTATTGTTATGTATACAATATAACTGAATGAGATAAGGAGGGTGAAGGCTAATTACTACAGCTAAGCAAGTTGAGAATAGTTATATATGTAAGCGCGCCGAATATTTAAATTCGGATTGCTCTATTGAGTCTCTTGACTGGAGTAATGCTCAAGTGATCTCGTTAACGGATACGGCAACTGGATTGCCTTCTCGTGAAGACACAAAGGTTCAAGCTTGTTGGAATACAGACCATTTGTTTATTCGCTTCGTATGCGAGGATGCTCACGTCGTGTCAGATTACGTGAAGAGAGATGATCCATTATATGAGCAGGACGTTGTGGAAGTATTCATAGATGAGGATGGTACGGGTAAGGAATATTTAGAGTTAGAAGTAAGTCCCAATAATATCGTGTTTGACGCTATTATTCAGAACGACGGTCACCAATCGATTGTTGGTTCGGACAAGTCGTGGGAATTTAGAGGACTTCATACTTCAGTCGCAAGAGATGATGCAGATCAATTGGTCTATTTCATCCAAATTCCATCAACCAATTTCAAGAAACCACTACAAATAGGTTTGCAATGGAAGGTTAACTTTTATCGAATTGATGAGTGTGTGCAAGGAATTCGTGAGTATCAGGCATGGCAACCTACAAGAGCAATAAACTATCATATACCATCCAAATTTGGAACCATGTTATTCATATAAATTTATATGGGGAGGTTTTTTATAATGAAAAAGGGAATAAACATTTGGTCTTTCAATGGGGATTTATCGATTGGGGAATGTATCAAGACAGCAAAAGAGGCAGGATTTGACGGTATTGAATTGTCACTGAATGAGACGGGCGAGTTAGGTCTTGCTAGTGGTGATAAGGAAGTTAAGGAGATCAAGGATCGTCTAGAAGATGCATCACTTGAAATCGCTGGATTGGCTACTGGTTTGTATTGGGATTATCCAATGACAAGTTCAAATAAAGAGCTTCAATCCAAAGCTATCGATGTATGTAAGAAACAGCTTGAGTTAGCAGAAGCATTTGGCGTAGACGCGATCTTGGTCATTCCAGGCGCGGTTGGCGTAGACTTTATTCCTGGTAGTGAAGTTGTTGATTATGAGCATGCATACGACCGTGCACAGGAGTCTATTGCCAAATTAGTACCTTTTGCAAAAGCTGCTGGCGTATCGATTGCAATCGAGAACGTTTGGAATAAGTTCCTTCTATCTCCGCTAGAAATGCGTTCGTTTATTGATGATTTGGGATCTGAATTCGTTGGATCTTACTTTGATGTGGGTAACACCGTAAACAATGGTTATCCAGAACACTGGATTCGTATACTAGCCCATCGTATTAAGAAGGTACACTTCAAGGATTACCGCCGCGATGCTGGTGGACTACATGGTTTTGTAGACTTGCTAGCAGGTGATGTGAATTATCCAGCAGTAATGGATGCGCTTAGAGCTATTGGATACGACAACTACGTAACGGCCGAGATGATTCCTGCCTACACACATCATTCGAACCAAATTATATTCAATACATCCAACTCCATGGATGCCATCTTGGGTCGCAAGTAATCATTCGTTCATTCAGTTATTTATTATATATATAATAGGAGGTTTTTATTATGTTGAAAGTTGGATTAATCGGATTTGGATTTATGGGACATATGCACTTTGATAATTATGTTAGATTAGCATCTGAGGGTGAACAGGTTCAATTGGTAGCGATCTGTGATATAAGAATTGACGAGCTTAAAAAGAGTGCAATCGTAGGTAATATTGCTACAGATAAATCAGAATACGATTTGACGCCATATAACCTATATGACAATGTAGATGCGATGTTGGCGAATGAAGAGTTGGACGTGGTAGACATTTGTCTACCAACCTATCTGCATGCGGACTTAACCATTAAAATGCTTGAAAAAGGATTACATGTATTCTGTGAGAAGCCAGTTGCTTTTGATTCTAAAGATGGATGGAAGATGGTTGAGACAGCTAAACGTAATGGCAAAACATTGATGATCGGTCAATGTTTACGCTTCTGGCCAGCATATGAGTATTTGAAAGAATGTGTAGTCGATGGACGCTACGGCAAAGTGAAATCAGGACATTTCTTCCGTGGATCAGGATTCCCGCAAGGTTGGGAAGATTGGTATCTAGATGGAAGTAAGAGTGGTGGTAACATCATGGATATGCATCTTCATGACACAGATATGATTAACTGGTTGTTCGGTATGCCGGATCAGGTATCTGCACTTGGTCGCAAGGATGATTCTGGAAGTAGATATGACGCAGTTTCTACGAACTATATCTATCCAGATGGTAAAGTGTTGAATGCCATGTCTGACTGGACGCTTCAAGGTGACTTTGGCTTCGCAATGACGTATCGTGTCAATTTCGAAGGTGGAAACTTAGTGTTTGAGAATGATGAACTTAAGGTTAATCCAAGTGATGCGCCAGGATTTGTGGCTGAGTTAATCGAAGATAGAGGATACTATCGTGAAGTGAAACACTTCATTCAATCTATTAATAGTGGAGAACAGATTACAATTTGTACGCCAGAAAGCTGTGTAAATACTTTGGAGATCATCGAAGCAGAGCTTCGTTCTGCAGACAACGCAGGAGCATTAGAGAAGATCTAAGTTTTTCTAGATAAGTTTGTCCCGATAGCAGGCCAAGGTAGTATACCCTTGGCCTGCTATCTGATGTTTCTGGTCCACTTTATTTAGAAGTATAAGGAGATCGCTCTTTATGTTAATGGTTGGTGGAAAGATGAAGTAGCGCAGCGGACGGAACGACTTCGAAAAAGCGTTAGCGGTCGCCTTGGTCTCCGAATTTCAACCACTGCGTGGTTCAATCTAGAAATTTGGAGAGCACAGCGATTGTAGAAACGTTCCGTTCGCGGAGCGTCTACTCGGACAGCCCCTATGCACTTGCTATAAGATACATCACACAAGTGTTGATGATTACATTATATAATCACTTATTGTGATAAATATCTTCAGGGGGCGATCAAATAATGAAGTATAAATCTCTTGAACTAGAGAAACCTAATACATATGCATTAGAAGGATTGGAGATTGGCGTAACCTCTAATTGTAACTTCCGCTGTGATTACTGCTGTGCTTATGAGAGAAATGACGGGAATAGTCTGGATGCGAAGGAAATCATTCGTATTCTTGAGGGCATTCCCACATTGAAACGAGTAAGATTATCGGGAGGAGAAGTGACTTTGAAGTTCCAAGACTGTGTCGAGGTGGTTGCCTATTGTTCATCAAGAGGTATTCAGACGCAGTTAAATTCCAACGGTAGTCTGCTTAATGCAGATCGTATTCAACAATTGGTTGATGCACAACTGACGACGATCCACATCTCATTCAATTTCACGACGGCAGAAGAATTCTCACGTTATTACAACATCCATCCTAGCGTGTATGTAAAGATTAGAGAGAATATATCCATGTTCGCAGCAACTTCTGTGGACACGGTCCTGGAGACGTTATTATTCAGTGAAACCGAGTATCATATGATGGAGATCAGTGATCATGTGTACCAATTAGGTGTTCGAACACACGAGATTCAGAATAGCATCATTATGAATCATACGGGTTGGAAGGCAATTGCAGCTCGCGAAGCATTGAAGAGTGCCGTTCATGAGCTGATTGAACATAAGAAAGAGGATACCACTTTATATTTCACATGTATGGATCATTTTGCAGAGGCGCTAGGGTTCAAAGAACAACCAGGTGTTTATTTCCCTCATTGTATAGAAGGCAAGACGCAACTCCATCTTCATGGGAATGGTGATATTCTCATCTCTGAATTATGTCATCCTGTTATTATCGGTAATATTTATACAGGAACAGCATTACAAGATATCTATACAACAATACCTCCTCAACTACAAGATTATCTAGATAAGGAACCATGCCCCGCATTTAATGCGTTATTCCCACAAGGATTATAATATCTTTGCACAAAGGCCTATACCTCCAGTGATCATATTGTTCGCAATGTTGTCATGTATAAATAAGTGCTGAAACACTCAACCTATTGTAGTTAGATTAACCATCCCAATACATTAGAGGAGGTTTTACAGTGCATAATCAAGGTCAACAGAATCAAGCGAATAATCAACCAATGGGTATGCAGAATCAGAATATGCAGCGTGCGGGTAAGGAAGTTCTCGACGTGCATGACGTATTAACTTGTACGGTCGCTGTTCTAGATCAAATGGTAATGTATAAAACGATGGTACAAGACCAAGAATTGTTATCTATGATAGATCGTCAATATAACTTCATTCTGTCACAGTACAACCTGACAGCAGAGTGCTTTACAACAGGGCATAAACCAAGTCAAGACACTGCCAAGTATATGATGCAAGAATCAACCGATCAGATTATCTATGGACTGAAGCCAGGTCAGCCGAAAACACCTGCTCAATCCGCTAATGAAATCAAGGAAGAACACATTAGTGGATTTATGCTAGGTAATCTGAAAGCAGCAACTTCACATATGACAGTAACTGCTTCGGAGGCAACGAATCCTGTTATTCGTCGAGTGATCGCTTCGCAAATTGAGAACTACCTTGAGATGGCCTATGAAGTATTCTTGTATCAGAACAAACATGGATACTATCAGTTAGCAGAGTTAACACAGTCCGATGCACAGCAACTGTTAAATGCTTGCGCACCCGCAACAGGTCATTCGCGGATGCCGTTACAATAAACGTTAGATCACATATTACAATAGTAAACTTAAGAAGAAGAACCCTAGCCAATCGGCTGGGGTTCCTTTTCTTACATATGATGATTTTATAGAAAGGTATCATGAGATCGAATGTTCATTCCACATGAAATGCATTACACTTTAACTAACTTATATAAAGAGGATGTGGCTAGCATGTTGACAGAACAAGTATACATTGGAAGTGTGTTTATTGCAGGCATATTATCTTTTTTCTCACCGTGTATATTACCTTTGCTACCAGTTTACTTATCATTTCTAGGTGGTTCGGATATAGAAAATAAGACGAAGACGAAGACAATTGGTAAACTTATAATTCATCCCCATCTGATAGGGAATACGATCTTCTTTATTCTAGGGATATCTACCGTCTTTGTACTACTTGGATTCGGAGCTGGAGCGTTAGGCAATGTGATTAATAATTCTTGGTTTATTATTGTGTGTGGTGCTGTTGTTGTTCTATTTGGTATTTATCAGACTGGTATTATTAAGCTGTTCTTTATGGAACGTGAGAGGAAGATGGAGTTAGACTTGCAAGGCAAGAAAGGATGGATCGGAGCATACCTTCTTGGGTTCACATTTAGCTTCGGTTGGACGCCATGTATTGGGCCAGTATTAGCCGCAGTTCTAAGTATATCAGCGAGTGAAGGTTCATCGATGTTCGGAGGATGGTTAATGTTAGTCTATACATTAGGATTAGCGATCCCGTTTCTCGTACTATCTCTCTTCACAGATGTATTACTGCAACGCATGAAAAAGATATATAAATACATGGGAACATTAAAAGTGATATCAGGTATCATCTTGATTCTAATGGGATTGTTACTGATGTCCAATAAGTTGAACATGATCACCACGTTTTTTGCAGTGTAATCACACTATAGGGGGTATACGATAATGATGATAAGAAAGAAATGGACTATGCTAACGCTGTTTATCTCCATTGTTGTACTTATAACAGCTTGTGGGAATAGCGCCAATACTTCAACTGAAGCATCGGGGACGCAACAAACAACAGTAAATCAAGGGAAGCTTGCTCCCATGTTCGCACTTAAGGATCTAAATGGCAATGAAGTTGTACTAGCAGATTTAGCGGGAGAAAAGGTATATGTGAAGTACTGGGCGTCATGGTGCTCGATATGTCTTGCGGGGCTTGAAGAACTCAATACATTATCTACTCAAGATGTAGATTTCAAAGTCATTAGCATAGTAAGTCCCAACTTTAATGGAGAGCAATCGCAGGAAGCCTTCACTAAGTGGTTCAAGACACAATCAGCATATCAAGATGTTACCGTACTATTGGATGAGGATGGAACATGGGCGAAACAATTCGGAGTTAGAGCATATCCGACAAGTTATTATATTGGTTCAGATGGGATATTAGCGAAGACTGCCCCCGGCCATAGTTCGAATGAAAAGATTATAAATGTCATGAATGAGGTCAAATAATACGGACAGATAGATAGGAGGAGCTAGAATGAAACGATATACATGGTTAGGTTCACTGTTATTACTCTTGTTAATTGCGACAGCTTGTTCATCCGTGAATAGCGCACAAGGTGAAGGTATAGCAAATGATACACCGCAGGTATCTAACAATCCCAACTCAACGATCGATTACACCAATACGGAGTTAAAAACAATTTATTTGGCTGGCGGATGTTTCTGGGGCGTAGAGGAGTATATGTCACGTATCTATGGTGTCAGTGATGTGACTTCCGGCTATGCGAATGGAAAGGGTGAGAACCCAACCTATCAAGATGTCATTGACGGGGATCGTGGATTCGTCGAAACTGTGGAAGTGAAATATGATCCCAAGCGAGTGACATTAGAAGATCTAATAGCTAAATACTTCAAAGTGATCAATCCATTAAGTCTCAATAAACAAGGCAATGACATAGGCGATCAATACCGTACAGGTATATATTATAAGGATGATGTAGATCTACCGATAATTACAGCTGCTGTGGCATTAGAACAAAAGAATTATGATCACGAGATTGTAACAGAAGTATTACCTCTCACGAATTATTACTTAGCTGAGGAATATCACCAAGATTATTTGATTAAGAATCCGGATGGCTATTGTCATATTGATCTAAGTATTCTGGATGATCAAGAAGTACCGGTGGAAGATGGAGGGGCAATTCAGATTGATGCTACCCTGTATCCTAAGCCAAGCGATAAGGAACTGAAGAGTAAATTAACCAATGAACAGTATCAAGTAGCTGTGAATGAGGATACAGAACGTGCATACTCCAATGAATACTGGGATCAATATGAACCAGGTATATATGTTGATGTAGCTACAGGAGAACCTCTTTTCTCAAGTCGAGATAAATATGATTCTGCCTGCGGATGGCCTAGCTTCACGAAGCTGATTATCAAAGAAGTTGTGACCTATCATGAAGATAAGGCATATGGCATGGTGAGAACAGAAGTGAGAAGTCGTGCAGGTGATATTCACCTAGGACATGTGTTTGATGATGGACCTCAAGATAAAGGTGGCAAAAGATATTGCATCAATAGTGCTTCCATTCAATTCATCCCTCTTGCAGATATGGTAAAGGAAGGGTACGGTTATGTTACTATAGCAGTAGAATAATACAGAAATGGAGCCCTTCGTGAATGTATACATTAATGCTTGTAGAAGATGAAGAGTTGGTGCGTAATGGGATAAAACGTTTCGTACCTGTAAGTGAATTGAACATTACCGAAATCATTGAAGCAAGCAATGGAGAAGAAGGGCTTCGGCTCTTCGAAATTCATCTACCTGATGTGGTGCTGTTAGATATTAATATGCCTAGAATGAATGGGTTGGAATTCGCCAGTAAAATAAAGATGATCAAACCCAGTGTCAAAATCGCAGTCATCACGGGTTATGACTACTATGATTATGCGGTGACGGCTTTGAAATTGGGAATCGATGATTATGTGCTTAAGCCTGTATCGAAGAACGATGTCTTTGAAGTGTTGAGTAAATTGGTGGAAAAGATGAATAGTGAATCTCAACAAACCATGTTGCACGATGCGCTTAAAGAATACCAGATGAATATCCATACGAATCAGTCAAGTGATGATGATCGTTATAAGTTCTCTATAAGTCAAATGGTAGAGGATAATATAGGCGAACCAGACTTTTCACTCACGATGCTAGCAGAGCATATGGGGTTTAGTTCGGGTTACATGAGCGTTTTGTTTAAGAGATTGTTTAATGTGTCTTTTCAAGATTATATGGTGTCGACACGCTTAGAACGTGCAAAGCTTCAATTGCTAATGTCAGACATGAAAATGTATGAAATATCACTAGCTGTTGGCTTCGATAACCCCAATTATTTCAGTTCAGCTTTTAAAAAGAGGTTCGGACTCTCGCCGCTCCAATACCGTGAACGGATCAAAGAGTCATGAGGAACTTTATGCATTCCCTTCAATTTCGAATTTCATGGATTTATATGATGATTAGCTGTGTGACGATCGGTATTATTGGGACAGTGCTCTATGTTGGTATTTCGCAAGTGGTGATAAAGGATTCTATTCAATCCTCGGAGATGGCCATAACGAAGAGTGGCACGTACGTAGAGATGTATATAGATCGTCTGAAAGTATTAACGACGATGCTTGCACATAATCCACAAACGATTCGAACACTAGCATCTGAGGATAAATCCGGTGAAGAAGACGTACTCCAATTCATTAATACGGTTCTTATGTCAGACTCCTATATTAAATCCGTTGTGGTAATTGGGAAAGACGGCTATGTTCTATCTAATGAGAAAAAACTAAATATGATGCGTTCATCCGATATGATGAAAGAACCTTGGTATGCTGCGGCAGTCAATAGTAGTAACCCTGCACTTACCTCCGCAAGAATGCAGAAATTCTCAATGGATAAAGATAATTGGGTCATATCCATGAGTCAAGAAATTAAAGATGAGAACAATAACAATCTTGGTGTTGTTCTATTGGACATTCAATATAAAGGGCTTGAAGACTATCTGAATGAGCTGGAATTGGGTAGCAATGGGTATGCTTATATTGTGAATAGCCAAGATGAGATTGTCTATCATAAAGATCCTTCCTACTTCAGAAATGATAAGAAAATAAATAAATTGCTTCAGCAAACGCTAGATAAGGAAGGATACGATAAGAAACAGAATATCCTTGTTCACCATACCGAGCTTCGAAATTCAGATTGGACATTGGTGGGCGTCAGTTCATTAGATGGACTAGCACAAATTCGTAACCAATTACTGAAATCATTTGTGATCGTGGCCTTAGGCTTGTTAACGTTAATTGTTATCGTCTCTCCGCTGATTGCTAAGAGTATGACAAGACCGATTCAACGGCTAGAACAAGCAATGAAGAAGGTGGAGACAGGCCGATTAGAGGTCAGTGTGCCCGAGACGGGTGTGACGGAGGTACAGGGGCTAGCTCAACATTTCAATAGGATGGTCATGGAGATGAAACGCCTCATGGCGGATATTGAGAAGAAGGAGCAGAATCTAAGGTCCTACGAGTTGAGCGTATTGCATAGTCAGATCAATCCGCATTTCTTGTACAATACGTTGGATACGATTGTGTGGATGGCTGAGTTCAACGATAGCGAACGAGTGATCTCGACAACGAAAGCACTTGCTAGGTTCTTTCAATTATCGCTAAGTGGTGGAAGTGAGTTCACATCGATTCAGAACGAAATAAACCATGTGACACAATACCTCTTTATTCAGAAAGAACGCTATGGTGAGAGACTGCAATATGACATTCAGTATGACCTTGAATTATCTGATCTGGTTATCCCGAAGCTGATCTTACAACCGTTAGTGGAGAATGCGATCTATCATGGTATACGTGAGAAGGATGGTCCTGGCTTGTTGGAGATTTCCTGTAGAACAACAGATGAGGGACATATTCTTTTTATCGTGAAAGATGATGGGGTTGGGTTCGATACGTCCTTGGATAAGAGTAGTCTGATAGGTGAAGGTGAGTCGGTAATCAAACTAGGTGGTGTAGGTATTCATAATGTGGACGAGCGATTGAAACTCTACTATGGTCAGGAATATGGGATTACGATAGCGTCTAAGTTATGTGAAGGAACAACGGTAAAGATTGTGGTTCCCGGTGTAAATGACTTATAATATAGAGATATGTTATAGATTATATAAAAGGATGTTGGATGTGTGATGTTATCTTTTGAACAGAAGCTACAAATTCTAGAATCTTTCCCAGAATTACAGCGTAAGAATGTATCACTTGGACGAGTGAACTTTCACTATGAAGAGAGCCAGACGGATAAAAAAACGATAGCACTTCACATGCATCCTAATGGCAATGGATTCATCTATGTCGGTCTATTAGAAGGTTATGATGCGGATGAGAAAGGGTTCGTAAATATCCGTGAATATACATCGGAAGAACTGACATCACTGGTTATTGCAGCTATTGACTCCCTCTCAAATGACAAGGTCGAGCTTTATGTACAATCAGGTAAAGTAAGTAACCAAGAAGCGGCTCAATATGAAGCCGAAATGTGGATGAACCGTGAAGAGGAAATGTTATCACTTACACGTGACGATGACCTTTGGTATATCTATACAGGTCCTACAATTGAAATGGTGTTCGGAACACTTCAAGAAGCGAAGGAATATTTATGGGAAGAAGGGTTTAGACCTTCAAAAGAATGAGTTGTAAATGAAATGGGATGTCCAAAGCCGTATTAATATGGCTTTATGGACATCCCTCTTTTGTTCTATGATGTTGTTTCAGGTGTAACGGTAGCTAAAGAAGCAGCAGGTTTATGTTTGAATATTGGAATTAGAATTAAAGCACCAACTAGCATGATTAGCCCGGATACACAGTAAATTTCCACAAGTGGGAAATGGCTTTTGATAAAGCCTGCTAAGGACATCATAATGACCATCATCCCCATGAACATTGGACTGAGCACACCATTCACACGACCTACATAAGATTGTTCTGTCGACTGTAGAATTAGGGTGTTGATACCGATTTGAATACATGGCATCGTCAGACCATTTATAAATTGTAGCACCAACGTTAAGGGAACGCTTGTTGAGAGTCCCATGCCAGCAACAGATAAAGCACTGACCGTCATCCCAAAGGCGAGTAGAACTTGTGGAGATACTCTTTTGGCTAATGTCATCACGCTAGCACCGCCAATCAGCATGGCAATTCCATTCACCATGAGAAGAAATTGAAGGAATTCCTTTGTTTGGCCAAGTCGTTCCGTCACTAGGAAGAGTCCTAATGTCTGGATTATCCCCACGGAGAACCCGGCGATGGCAAATGCTCCAGCAAGTACCTTCAATATCGGGCTACGCCATACATAACGAAATCCATCAGCTAGTTCTTGGCGCAAGTTCAACGACTGCTCATTGTGATCGGTCTTCTCTACATCGGGAGGTAGACGGAATAACACTACTGCTGATAATAGGAAGGCTACACCCATAACGGCAATGGAAATATGAATACCAAATTGGTGATATGAGAATATGCCAAGTGCAGGTCCCATGATCATAAAGATAGCCATCAGGGATTGGAATAGTGCCATGCCTTGCTGTAACTGATCGGGATGGACATGCTGCTTGAATAACTTCATCACAGATGGCTGTGAGAATTGAGATAATATTGCGGATACAAACGTCGCTAAGTAGATCATTTCCCATGAACCATATAGTAAAGTTAAGAGAACAGCGAGTACCGAAATAGAGGATAAGAAGTCACACCAAATCATCGTTCTTTTTGGTCTCCAACGGTCAGCAAAGGCCCCTCCAATGAACGAGAACACAAAGATGGGTGCGAATTCGACGACGGAAATAAGTGATATGGCTATGGGATCATTGTTTGTTTGATCGGTTACGAACATCAAAATGGCAAAGTTACGAACCCATATTCCAATTTGAAGAAATAAGTTTGAGATAAGTATGGTTTGGTAGAATCTGTTCCTGAATAAATTACCGGTCATGGGTGACGCATGCACATTTGACATTTAATACACTCCTAAATAAGTTCCGTCTTATTTTTCACTATATTAGAATAAGGTATTATAGACTATTTGGAAAGGGGAAAATCTAAGAAAAG
This sequence comes from Paenibacillus sp. CMAA1364, assembly GCF_054373195.1. Lineage (NCBI taxonomy): Bacteria > Bacillati > Bacillota > Bacilli > Caryophanales > Paenibacillaceae > Paenibacillus > Paenibacillus sp. CMAA1364. The sequence continues at coordinate 31,850 of NZ_JBITNB010000022.1, forward strand.
GGATTGAGAAAGGAGAAAGAAATCGTTCTTCCCCAACCTCCAAATCCAAATGTAGAATCGGATGGACCTCAAGGGCAACCGGGTTCAATATCAGGGGTAGACTTGTGTTGATCCCGCATAACAAAACCTGGAATTAGGCGGATGTAAATTATTTCTCCGATCAATTCTACAATCGTCTGGGTAACAATAACGGTCGCTGCGATCGGAGCCCAATCATCTGGCAAAGCCAAAGATCGGGATGACACCACGGATGATATTGAAATCGAAATACACCTTTTCAATTTGGGACGCTACGACAACGATCAGTGTAAGTGCCATGAATGGGACTGGCAACCAAGCCGTTGCATTAAGCGCGGATTGTCCTCTAGGTCTACGCCTAGTCCACAATTGTGTACACACCGCAAATAATAATGGCAACACAATCAAGCTTAAGAAAGCCTCTACAAACAGTCCTACCTTCATAATATTAATCGTTTCCTCACCTATAAATAGCCATAGATACAGCGGAAGTAATATCATTTGAACAACGAATAGAATAGGAGTTGCGGCTAACATTAACTTCTCATTTCCACGGCCTAGCTGTATGAACACAATGATGTAATCGATGCACGGAGTCAATAAAACAAGGTATACTCCAATCGAAACAGCGGGAGTCAGCGGATACAGTTGTGTAAGCAACCATACGACAATGGGTACAATAATAAAATTTGTAACCAGTAATGCACCGATAAATTTACCATTTGACAGAGATTTCCGTGAATGAAAAAAGGGAATCTGTGCGAACATTCCAAATAGAAGAACTGCCAGAATAGGTGAAATGGTAAAGTACAGAAAGGAACTCACAATAGGACTTATCAAGCCTACAGTAGCCCCAATGAATAGAGATGCTACATATAACCAAATTTGTTTATTCTCAAGCTGTTCTCTCGTAATCAATTAAAGGGTAACCTCCTAATCTTGAACTTGAATAATAATTTTACCACGTACTTTGGAGGTTTCACTAAGCACATGTGCTTGGGCAATGTCCGATAGAGGGAATATATTCTCGATAAAAGGGTTCACTAACCCATCGTTACTCAATTGTCCCACGATTTCCAGATCGGCTGTATTGGCATGCACGGATATAAATCGACTTTGTCGGCGAGAAGAAAACTTCGATAGCATGATAGAGGGTGAGGGAATCGTGGAGACATACGTCCCGTTCTCTTTTAAAATACGACGGCAACGCCAATAGCTATATTTGGCAACAGCGTCAAAGATTATATCATAATGCTGGTGATTGTTTTTGAAATCGGACTGATCATATGGTAATACCTCATCGCATCCAAGGGTAGTCGCAAGATCAATGTTCCTTGAATGGCAGACACCTGTAACATGGCATCCTGCGGCTTTAGCCATCTGTACGGCGAAATGCCCCACACCACCGGTAGCGCCCGTAATAAGCACGCGCATGCCTGGTGAGATATGAGCTTCTCTGTGAAGGGCTTGATAAGCAGTGAGTCCAGCTAAAGGAATGGCAGCGGCTTGCTGATCATTCAGACGCTTTGGTTTTAGAGCTACTTTTGAAGCGGGACAGCACATGACTTCGGCATATGCACCACCCTTTATGGCAGCCGATGAGAAACCATAGACTTCATCGCCCGGTTTAACATGTTGAACTTGAGATCCGCACGCGATCACCACACCTGAGAAATCAGCACCAAGGATGCGTGGGAACTTAAAGCCTGACATAAAGAAGATACTCCCTGAGCGTGTTTTATAGTCGATTGGATTTACGGAAGAAGCCATAACTCGTATTTGTACCTCATCAGGCTGAGGCAGGGGTTCCTGTACGGATTCGATCTTGAAAACGGTAGGCTTACCATATCTGTGAATTACAGCTGCTTTCATCATGGGCTAGGCTCCTTTTATAGGGATCATGAATAGACTTGCGTATTGAGGGCTTTCCTTTTGTATCATACATGATTGATAGCAAGAGAAAGTAACAAATGGATATGGAATTTGTCGTATACAAGGGTCTTCTGAAAAATAAGGGATTGGCTATATCTGCAAGGGAAGGTATTATAGATATAATGAATTAGACGTTGTTCATGAACTAATCTAAATGATATTAATGGAGGATTCATATGAAATATATAAGCACAAGAGGGAATGTAGAACCTCAAGGGTTCATCGATACTGTACTTATGGGGTTGGCAGATGATGGGGGATTAATGATTCCGCAGGAGATCCCACAGGTGTCAGCAGAGACATTAAAGGAATGGAGTACTTTAAATTATAAGGAATTATTCCTACGAATCTTTGCACTGTACACCAATGAAGAGATTCCGCAAGAGGATCTGAAGGAAATGGTAGACAAGAGCTATGCTAGCTTCCGGACTTCCGAGGTAACACCTGTGAAGCAATTGAATGATTCACTTTACATTCTAGAATTGTTCCATGGACCAACATTTGCGTTCAAGGACGTGGCCTTGCAGTTCATGGGTGAATTCTATTCCTATGTATCCAAGAAACGCAATAAGATCATTCATATTCTTGGCGCAACATCGGGAGATACAGGTGCAGCAGCGATTCAAGGGGTTCGTGGTAAAGAAGGAATTAAGATTTGTATTCTTCATCCACATGAGAAGGTAAGTAAGGTACAAGAACTACAAATGACAACGGTGGAAGATCAGAATGTATTGAACCTTTCCGTGAAAGGGAACTTCGATGATTGTCAGAAGCTGATTAAAGAACAATTTGCGGATCTGGATTTCAAAAGCAAGCATAATCTACGCGCGATTAACTCGATTAACTTCGTTCGTATACTGGCTCAGAGCGTCTATTACTTCTACGCTTATTTTCAAATCGAGCAAGGAGACCAGCCGAAGAAGATTAACATGAGCGTACCTTCCGGGAACTTCGGAAATATCTTCTCAGGTTTTCTAGCGAAGAAAATGGGCTTGCCGATTCATAAATTGATTATTGCAACGAATGAGAACAATATTCTGGAACGATTTGTGAAGACGGGTGAATATAAACCTGGTAATTTCAGAAGTACGCATAGTCCATCTATGGATATTCAAGTCGCAAGTAACTTTGAGAGATATCTCTATTACTTCTTAGATCAAAACTCGCAGAAAGTATCATCGTACATGAAGAAGCTACAGGATGATGGAGAGATCGTGATGCGTGGCGAAGATTTGGCACGCGTTCAGAGTGACTTCGAAGCTTATGGGGCAAGCAATGATGAAGGACTACGATTGATCAGCACATATAAGGCAGAATATGATTATTTACTAGATCCGCATACAGCTTGTGGTGTTGCTGCATATGAAGCGTGTAGTGGAGATGATGAGATATGTATTTCTTTTGCTACGGCACATCCTGCTAAATTCAATGAAGCAATCGAACAATGTGACATTGAGCAGGAGTTCCCTGATGAAATTCAGAAATTGTTCACTAAACCACAATACCAGGTTGTACTAGATCATAATAAAGAAGAAATCATTAAAGAGTTAATTACATTTTATGAGAGATAAAGTTAAACAAATATAAGAGGTGATGTTCACAGATCAATATCATGATCTATGAACATCACCTTTTGTTTAATTATATAGTCTAGTACCCTTTGAACAGCCATTCGCTGTGAATACCTGTTCAATAAATCCAGTCTTTGATGGGAAGTTGAATCGTGACCGTTGTGCCTTCACCTTGGGTGCTGACAATCTTGATGCCATATGGGTCACCATATTTCAACCATAACCGGTTATGCACATTCTGTACACCGATATGCTCACTTGAGGAAACATTCTTCATATTTAACCTGTCAATGATAGTAGAAAGATCATCTGAATCGATGCCTACGCCATTATCTGCAATGGTTATCACTACATTGTTCATATTACGTTTTTCCACGCGGAGTAGAAGTGAGCCTCCTTTACCAAAAGGTTCTAAACCGTGGGTTAGTGCATTTTCAAGGATGGGCTGAATGATCATCTTAGGAACCGGAATTGTCTTGAGATCATCAGGACAAGACAACTCGAATGTCATTCGATCTGGGAATCTGCCTTGGTGAATTTTCACGCAAGCCGCCGCAATTTTAAGTTCATCTTCTAAACTCACCTCATCCTTCGCTTTGATCGTGTACCTCAACATGGTGGATAAAGCGTTTGTCATCTCATAAATATCCCTATTACCTTTGACGATTGCAATTCCTTTAATAGAATCAAGTGTATTGCTTAGGAAATGCGGATTGATCTGACTTTGAAGAAAAGCGAATTCTGCACGTTGCTTCTCTAAATCTACCTGATATAGTCTGGTTGTAGTCTCAATCAATTGCCCGGTCAGATCATGAACACTTTCGAGCATGGTGTTGAATTGATTGGATATGACCTCGATTTCAGCATAACCTTCTAGGGCAACCTTCGTATGAAGGACATCCAGATTCTCAGATTTCAGTCTAATCATGAATTGCATTAGCTTCGTAAGTGGATTTAGAATATTCATCGTCAGAATGGTATAGGGTATGGTGAATAATAGAAGAAATATCACAAGCAAGATGTAGGTTGATTTCCGTAATGAATCCAGTTCTTTTATCAAGCTGTGTATTGGGACTGCAGTTATAATACTTCCAGAAATCTCCGGTAAATCAAAGGATTGGATAACATAATCCTTACCTTTGATATTAGTTATATAGCCGTTCTCCCCGTCAGCATCCTTACCTGCTTGTTTAAATTGATGGAGTAATTCATCATTATTACTATTATTCGTATATACAACATCATTATCATCCATAACGATGATGGTTGATTCTGTTAGACGTGGATAACGTTCCAATTCTGTTTTTATGGAATTAACATCCAATGCAATTGCAATATAACCAATTTTATCTCCATATAATGCTGTATCCCCAGAAGCATAAATATTCATTCCAAATAAAAACTTATCTTTGGAGATTAGATTATCCTCTTTACGATAGCCAATATATTGGACGCTTCCGTCATCTTTAAGTTTCTGCATATCCAAGTGAATATCATTCATTTTTCCAACTAGTGGTGTCTCTATGTTTAGATATCCTGCAGTTACAATATCAAGGATATCCTTATTTGTACTTTTGACTACACCCAGTAGACTTTGAGCATTCTTAGATAGATGATAGATACCGAGTTTGTCCTTTTCAGTGATTAATGCTTGTATGGTTGTATCGTAACCAAGATTCATTAATAAATTGGATGTGTTGGTATAATTAGCAGATAACTTCTGCTTCAGCATGAATACGAGTTCCTTATTGTATTGTGTATTCTGATTTATGATAATGGCACTGGTCTGCTGATATACCTTGATGATAACGATAGGAATCATGGAAATGATGATGGCTCCAATAATCAACACCTGCATCCGGATAGATAGTTTTTTGAAAGATTTCATTCTGCTAACCTATATTGAGTCGGGGTTAGCTTGTTGTATCTTTTGAAGATTCTCGTGAAGTAGAAATAATCATGGAATCCACATTGTTCACCGACCTGATAGATGGTAAGTTCGGTTTCTTTGAGAAGCTTACAGGCATAATCTATTCGTAAACGCGAGATATACTCCACAATGGTGTCACCAACTTCCTTCTTGAACAATTGACATAAATAGTTAGGGCTTAAAAAGAACTTGTCTGCCAAGATTTGAATGGATATTTCTTGGGTGAAGTTACCATGGAGGTAAATCACGATTTCTTTTACCTTTTTGTTAGCTACATGGACAACATGTGCAGATATCTCTTCAGTGAAATACTTGTAAGTTTCCTTAATCATCTCTTCGATCATGACATCAATATTTCCATAATAGGTATACAAGTGCTCATATCCTTCGAAGAATCGACTATTCGTTCTATTTCCCTCACGATAGAAGAGATACATTGACGCTGTATAAATTAAGTAAGCATCCTTTATCGTAAAAGTACCATTGTGAAACAGGTTTCTTGTAGACTCCAGAATATTGATAAATTTGCTCTGATCTTTGTGTTCTAGTGCATAGTTAATTTCCTTGAGCGTCTCATTGATAGCAATACTAGGCTGATTAGTAGCTTTATAGACACCGGATTTACTTGTTGTAAATATACCGTAGGCTACCAAGGATGCGGCTTCAAGGGAAGCTTCAAGATCTGTAACATCGGAAATGGAGTAGCCTACGCCTACACTTAACGAGCTTGATGTATGTGTAAGTAGACACTGTTTGAGGAAATCATCTTTATGTTCATCAATGACAAGATATCCAAGACGATTGTAATTCATGGCAAAGCTAAGTTGCCCTTCCATCTGCTGAACCGAATGAAGATCAATCCCTTGCACAACAATGGGGGTAATATGAGAATTGGAGTCAATTGGCATAAGATTATCCTGTAGAATCAGGTTCATCTTCGTAGTATTGCTAGAACAAATGGCATCGTACATCTCCAAAGAGTGAATAGGTGAGTGCGCTTTCATCTTTGATTTCTGTTGCAGATATTCGGACGCTCTACTTAGCACACTATGAATTTCTTCAATCTCAAAAGGCTTTAAGCAATAACTGAACGTGCCGTAATTTAAGGCTCTTTGTGCATAAGCAAATTCTGCATGTCCACTCAACACAACGAATAATGTTTCTGGTGACGATAACTTACCGTTCTTTATAAGTTCTAGGCCACTCATATCAGGCATTTTTATATCTGTAAGAACAAAGTCTGGACGAAGATTCTTAATCAATTGAAGGGCATCTATTCCATTCTCAGCATCCCCAATGACTTCGAATCCATATTCATTCCAGTCTACCCCAGCCTTTAAACCTTCAACAATCCACTTCTCATCATCCACCACGATAGCAGTATGCATAATTTCCCCCCTGTAGTAAACAATTTCTTATTCCATCGTAATGGTGAAAGTATGTGTTGGGTATGGCGAAAACTACGATCAATATATCCAATATTATGATAAGCGCTTACTGAAAGCGATTCCATTGAATAATCCACATGATTCGAATTATTTATCCATACTCAGAGTTACACTCTCTCTTTATAATCTAACATATAGAGCCACAAAAAAAGAATATATCACGAAAAATCAGCGAAAGGTGGCAAAAGGGGATGGAGAAAGTGGAGAAGAAAGTTAAAAAGAGAAACTTGTGGGACACAATGCTCCAATATAAGTACTTTTATATCATGGTTCTACCTCTCTTAGCATGGTACGCAATATTCAGTTACGCTCCAATGTATGGGGTTACACTGGCATTTAAGACGTTCGACTATAGCGAAGGTATTACGGGAAGTCCATGGGTAGGGCTAGAACACTTTAGAACAATAATGTCTGATCTAGAGTTACGTCGTGCATTCTATAACACCATTATAATTAGTATGGTGAAGTTGGTAACACACTTCCCAACGCCAATTATTCTGGCCATTGTATTGTATGAATTTTCACGGGTAGTTGCAAGACGTGTGTTTCAGACTATTTTAACATTCCCTCACTTTATTTCATGGGTTGTATTATCTGGTATTATCGTCAACCTATTGAGTAGAGAAGGAATCATTAATCAGTTAATCATTATATTTGGTGGTGAGGCGATTTCGCCACTTGTAGATGAGAATTCATTCCGTTCTGTATTGTATATTACCCACATTTGGAGAGAAATCGGTTGGGACTCTATTATATATCTAGCAGCATTAGCAGGAATCAATCCAGAGTTATTCGAGGCTGCAGAGATGGATGGGGCTAACCGCTTTCAACGACTTGTCAACATCTCATGGCCTGGTATTAAGAGCACAGTGGCTATTCTCTTGATCCTTCACGTAGGTCAACTCATGACTAACGGTGCGAGCTTCGATCAAATCTTCAACATGTACAGCTCGCCAGTGTATTCGGTTGCTGACACATTAGACACTTACATTTATCGAACATCGTTTACAACCGGAGGCGACTTTGGTTATACGACGGCAGTAGGTATTGTGAAATCATTAATTAGTTTAATGTTATTGGTAATAGCTAACACGGTTGTGAAGAAGCTTGGTGAGGAAGGATTATATTAATAAGTATAAGGGGGACCACAAATTGGATGCAGTAGTGAAAAAACAAAGAAAAAAGTGGAAACTATTTGACATCATAGCTTATATCGTTTTAGGCATACTGACGCTGATCACGTTCTTTCCGTTCTATAACGTAATCATTGTTTCGTTTGCAAGTTTTGATGCCATTAGTAAGAGTGATTTATATATATTACCTAAGTCATTTGATCTATCTGCCTACAAGCTTATTCTATCGGATATGAAGTTTTGGAGTTCTCTGCGAAATTCAGTCGTCGTAACTGTAGTAGGTGTTGCATTTAGTATGACTCTATCGGTTGCTGGTGCATATGCCCTGTCTAAGAAAGGTATGCCTGGTAGAAATACTATGCTTACATTGATCTTATTCACAATGTTCTTCAATGGGGGATTGATTCCGTTTTATCTAGTAGTAAAGGAGTTAGGCCTAGTTAACAACATTTTGGTAATGATTATTCCAGCGGGACTCAATACATTCTATCTTATCATTATGAAAAACTATTTCGCTACGATTCCTGAAAGTCTGGAAGAATCAGCTAAGCTAGATGGTGCGAACGATATGTATATTTTACTTAAAATTATCCTGCCGATATCCGCACCTTTTATCGCTACATTCGGCCTATTCTATGCAGTAGAGAGATGGAATGAATGGTGGTATGCGTTGATCTTCATCAGTGATTCATCTAAGGTACCACTTCAAATCTATCTTCGTGAGACATTGATTACGTCCAACTCGTTACTGAACACGATGGCAATGGACATGGCATCGAAGGGTAATAGTGCCAAGGTGTACACTCCAGCATTACAGATGGCAACGATTGTTATTACTTGTATCCCGATTATTGCGGTGTATCCTTTCTTACAAAAGCACTTCAACAAAGGTATCATGGTTGGTTCAATTAAAGGATAAGGCAACACAAATATAGCAACCTATCCTAAATATGTGAAAACAAAAGGGAGGCTTCATCTATGAAAGTTAAAAAAGGAAAGTTTATCACACTTATTGCCTGTACTGCATTACTTGCAAGTATGCTGGCAGGATGTGGTAGCGGCAACAATAGTAATGAAGGTAGTGCCAATGCACCTAAGAATCCAGATACAAACTCTAGTGCAAATGTAGATGATCCATATAAAGAACCTATGGAAATCTCGATCGCATTCTGGGATATTGAGGCTGAAATTGCAAAATTAGCACAGGATCCAATAGCCCAAGATATTCTGAAGAAATTTAATATCACGATCAAACCAGTGAATACGACATGGGATGACTATGCTCAGAAGATTCAAATGTGGGCTTCATCTGGTCAGCTACCTGATATATTCGCCATTGATGCTATTGGAACACAATACCAGAGAAAATGGATTGATCAAGGTGTTGTCAAGGCACTTCCAGATCTAGCTAAATATCCGAACCTTGAAGAATTCTTTAAGGCACCAGATATTGCAGGATTGGCTGTAGAAGGTAAACAATATACTGTTCCACGTCGTATGTTCCCAACGTTAGACTGGAGTGCTCTAGATAGAACAGTTCTATATAGATGGGATTTAGCACAAAAGGCTGGTATTACGAAAGAACCTGAAACATGGGATGAATTCAAAGCGATGCTTGATGCCATCGTGAAACAAGATACTGAGGGCAAGAAGATTACGGGTCTGACAGCAGCACAAGTGAAGATGATTGGTGGTTTCTTCTGGCTATATGGTAATCCACTCGCAACTAGTGATGGAAGCGGAAGTGATTATAAATGGATTGAAGAAGATGGGAAGCTAATTCCGGCAGTGTTCTCTAAGAATGCTGTTCCAGCTCTTCAGAATATGAGAGAAATGTATGAGAATAAATTGATTGATCCAGATATCGCGTTAACTAAACCAGATGTTTCTTATGATAAGTTTGTTTCTGGTAAGGCAGCTGCAGTACTTACTGGTGGTGGATTTATTAACTTTGATGGTAATGTGAATACGAAGCGTTGGGAGCAGACATACCCAGACGTAGAAATCACAGATAGTGTTAAAGTTCTTAAGCCACTAGTTGGACCTGACGGTGAACGCCACCACGCTGTTTTCAAAACATACTGGTCTGAAAGTTATTTCAGTGGAAAGATCAGCGACGAGAAAATGGAACGCATCATGGCAATGTATGATTATATCCTTTCACCTGAAGGAAAAGATTTGTTGACTTATGGTAAGCTAGATGAAGATTACAAAATCGAAGGCGACAAAAAAGTTGCTATTGGTGATACACCGCTTCATGAGAAATACCCAACAAGAATGTTCTTCAAGAACTTAGTTTCTTATGAGACATCCGATAGTTATGATATGAATAACCCATCGATTACAAGTGAGAAGATTCGTCAAGAAGGTATTGACTATATCGATTGGATTATTGAGAATACCAAAGTGTCAGATTATGATATTCGCTTAACTTATATGTCTACTCCAGCGAAAGACAAGTTCACTGTCTTAGATCATGATGATCTTTTGAAAGTTATGCTTTCTAAAGAACCAGTTGAAAAAGTATGGGATGGTATTATGAAGGATTACAAAGCTAAAGGATTAGATAAAGTTATTGAAGAAGTTAATGCAAAAGCAGCAGAATTGAAGTAATAACAATTAAAATAGGCAACTTCCTGAAAGTTCTAACTTTCAGGAAGTTGTCTTCATATGTAAGGTGTGAAAATTTTTTAGCTATTGTGAAATATCAAATAGACAATAATTGATGTTAGCTTCTAGTATGAACGATAGGATATAGCCTAATATCATCAGAATAAATAAGAGACGATTGTTCTTCAACAAGTGCGAATAAAACTACGAGCTATACGAAGGAGAAATTGATTATGCGAATTTTATATCTCGACCTGGACGCTTTACGTCCTGATCATCTAGGTGCTTATGGATACCATCGAAATACGTCTCCTAATATTGATTCTATTGCTGCAGAAGGTGTGAGATTTGACAATTGTTATACTTCTGATGCACCCTGTTTGCCATCGAGAACAGCAGTGATGTCTGGTAGATTCGGAATTCATACAGGTGTTAACGCACATGGCGGTACGGCAGCTGATATGCGAAGAGAAGGAGCTACTCGAGGATTTCATGATATCCTTGGACAAGAAAGTCTACCCGCTTTTCTGAAGAAGTCAGGTATGCGTACGATATCGATAAGTCCATTTGCGGAGAGACATGGTGCATGGACTTTTAATGCAGGGTTCTCGGAAGTATATAACACAGGCAAATGTGGATTAGAATCTGCGGAAGAAGTTACGCCTGTTGTACTCGATTGGATTGATAGAAATGCGAAGGAAGATAACTGGTTCCTACATATTAATTATTGGGATCCGCATACACCTTACCGTGCCCCGGAAGATTTCGGGAATCCGTTTGAGAATGAAGAAATACCTTCTTGGTTAACGGAGGAAGTTGTAGCTTCCCATTTGGAGAAAGATGGTCCATGCAACCTACAAAATATCGATATGTTCGTCCGCCCAGAATATCCAAGGCAACCTGGTATGGTTAGTGATATGGCTGGTGTACGTCGAATCATTGATGGTTATGATTGTGCAGTTCGTTATATGGATGGCCATATTGGAACACTGTTTGAAGCGCTTCGTAAAGAGGGTGTCATGGATGATCTAGTGATTATTATCAGTGCAGACCATGGGGAGAACTTGGGCGAACTAGGGATTTATTGCGAGCATGGTACGGCTGATCATGCAACATGTCGCGTGCCCATGATTATTAGATACCCTGGTTGTAAATCAGGTCATGTAGATGATGGTTTACACTATCAATTGGATCTAGCTCCGACGATAGCTGAACTCATGAATCAACCCGCAGCTACATCTTGGGATGGTACCAGTTTTGCTCCTAGCATCATGCAGGGAGAAGATAGTGCCCAACCTTATCTGGTCGTTACGCAATGTGCGCATGTCTGCCAACGGAGTGTACGATTTGGAGATTATATGTATATCCGCTCGTATCATACGGGATATTTCGAAATTGAGAATGAGATGTTGTTCAATGTGAAGGAAGATCCTCATGAACAATATAATCTTGCGAAGTCTCATCCGGAATTGTGCCATCAGGCTGTTTATATATTGAATGAATGGCATGATCACATGATGAACACGATGCCATATACGGAGGATCCGCTGTGGGTCGTTATGAATGAGGGTGGACCTCTTCATGCAAGGGATTATTTGCAGTGGAGAAGAAGTGCACGATGAGCGGCTGTATACAAACTTCAAGACCCCAGAACCTTCATGTGATGTGGAAGACGGTCTCAGAAGATTGTAATCTGGCGTGTGACTATTGCTACTACAGCACCGCTGGTGGCAAGCCACATCATCCTATACGTACGATGGACGTAGATCTTCTAGAACGTTTTATCACGCAATACATGAACAGATCATCAGGGATTGCCACCTTTTCTTGGCAAGGCGGGGAACCGTTATTGGCAGGACTTCCATATTTCGAGAAGGTTGTCTCCATACAAGCACGTACTGCACCTGCAAATACGGTGATAAGTAATGGATTACAGACGAACGGAACGCTCATCAATGAGAAATGGGCAGGTTTTTTTAAACAGTATCACTTTCTTGTTGGGGTTAGTCTTGATGGACCGCAACCGATTCACGATACGCGTCGAGTAACGGGTTCGGGTCAAGGAAGTTTTGAGCAAGTGATGCGTGGAATTCGCCATCTAGAGAATGCGGGTGTGGAATATAATATCCTGACGGTCTTACATGAGGACAACATTACGAAACCGGATGAGTTGATGGCATTTTATAAGGAGCAGAAGTTCCAATACATTCAATTCATTCCTTGTATGGATTTTGTCTCACAGCAGAGCGGTATGGCTGGGAAATTCCGAATTACACCTGAACAATATGGACGATTTCTATGTCGGACCTTTGACTTGTGGTACAACGAAGGATACCCAGAAATTCCTGTGCGTATTTTTGAGAATATGCTTCTTGTTCTTATGCATCGACCTTCAGAAGCGTGTGTTCATAGTGTGTCCTGTCCGAAAATGATGGTGCTTGAGACCAATGGGGATGCCTATCCTTGTGATTTCTTTATCGATGATGAACATAAGCTTGGAAATATTGGGGATACGGACTTAGAGACATTGCTAGATAGCCCGGTATACGATGAATTTCTACAGTTGAAGCCGAATATGAATGAGACGTGCCGAACATGTGAATTCATTAGCTTCTGCCATGGGGGATGCCCACGTAACCGAAACTGGTTAGATGTGTTTGATCGTTCTGAGGTGGATTATTTCTGTTATAGCTATAAAATGTTCTACGCTCATGCCTATGAGCGGATGACTCTCATTGCTAACCGGTTGAAGACAGAACAGATGTTGGATTATCGAAGAAATGGTCATCCATTGCCTGGACGAAATGAGATATGTCTATGTGGTAGTGGTAAGAAGTTCAAGAATTGTTGTCAGACTCGATCATAATTTTGACGTAATGCAACACTACGAATGTGAATCATTCTTCCGATCGCTGTTGGTACCAGATTTCTTCTCAATCTTATGAAAAAGGTTGAAATCCGGGACCAAAGCATAAGCTTCCGAAGTAGCTTTCCGTTGGAAAGCTTGTAGGCGAACGCTTCGCTTCTCCAGTATGACTCCGCCTTCTCCGTTGTAGCTTTATTTCTCGTTACAACTCAAAGGCTGACCCCTGTAATTTCTCAGGAGTCAGCCTTTTTCAATTGTTATAATAAATTCTAAAGAACCATATGATTTCGTACCATGATGGCTGCGCCTGTCACAACTGCTTCCTCCCTTAATTTACCTAATGAGAATTGAGGGTGGTATTCAGGATAACGATAGATGTTCTTCAACGCAACGGAGGATGCAGTCTCGAAGAATAATGGATGGGAGTGAATAAGTGCACCACCTAAAATAATCGTCTCGGGATGAAATAAGTTAATCACATTAGCAAGTCCAATACCCAAATAAACGGCCGCCTTTGTAAATAATTCGCGAGCATGCGCATCGCGATCTCTGAGCGCTTGAACTAATACATCGTAAGTTAATTGTTCTAGTGATACTTGATATGTACTCAGTATCTGATCGCGCCCCATCTTTACTTCGTCACGTGCGTGTTGTTCCAGAGCCTGTACAGACACGAACGCCTCCAGAGCACCATGATTCCCCGAATTAAGTAATCGAGGTCCACTGGTTTCTATAATCATTTGTCCAATGGCATCCTCCATATCCATGGTACCATGGAGAATGACTCCGTGGGACATCATGGATGACCTTAGACCTGCTCCAGCATGAACATATAACATATGTTGTATGTCTGCATGTCGAATGGACCAACGTTCACCCAGAAGTGCGGCATTAGCGCCATTGTCCAACCATGCCTTGAAGCCCGTTCGTTCCTCCACAAGCTGACATATAGGGAGATTATTCCAACCCGTAGCAGGAAAGTGTAATGGAGATAGTATCAAGCCTTTATTACGATCAAGCGGGCCGACAGCTCCAATTCCAATCCCAATAATTTGACTATCTACCAACTGGTGATCCCTTAGAAAAGCACGTATATGTGTAGTTATATGATCCAAAAAGTTATCAGGAGTAAATGCTTCATCCATTCGCCAATGAATAATAGATTTGGGACTCATCTGCATATCAAATAAACCGAGTGATGAATATACCCTGGAAATTTCTAAACCCAATACATATCCGTACGACGGGTTGATCTGGTAAAGAATTGGCCGTCTTCCCCCACTAGATTCTCCAAATCCAGATGCAATGAGTAAGCCTTCTGCGGTCATCTCTTCTAATAGACGGGTCATGGTGCTTTTGGTTAGTGAGAATGTGGTTAGCAGATCAGACTTCGATACAGTACCTTGTTCTGCAATTCGTTCATACAGGAGTTTTTTCGTTGATAAAATAAAAGTTGAACGCTTGTCCACAATATACCTCCAAAGAAGCTTATGATCATGATTATTTCATCCAGTATAACCCATATCGAAACAAATGTATTTCACAGTCAGAAATATTGGAAATATTTATTTTAACAAATAGTCAAAAACTTAATTCCATTTTGATAAAAAGTGCTATAATAGATATATAAGAAAGAAATGAGGGTGGAATTTATGAGAATATATGCAGAGACTACGGCACATACAAAGTCTCATATAAAGACTCATTCAAAGGCGCAGGCAACATTAACATTACTATTTCAGTTATTCTGGACATTCTTGAGGATTGGTCCTGTTACCTTCGGTGGAGGGTATGCAATGATCCCTATGATAGAGAGAGAAGTAACAGACAAACGGGGTTGGCTTGACGAGACGGAGATGGACGATATTCTATCTTTAGCTGGTTCTGCACCCGGTGGTGTAGGTGTGAATGCTTCTGCATTTATTGGATATCGGCTTGCTGGTGTATTAGGTGCAATCGTAGCGATTGCAGGGATTACGATACCAACGGTTATTATCGTTTGTTTGCTGAGTTTAGGTTATTCGAAGTTTGATGACCTGCCTAAAGTAGATGCTGCAATGAAAGGGATTCATGGTGCGATCATTGCATTAATACTGATCGCTGCATATCGGATGGGCAAAAATGCGTTGTTCGACAAGACAACTGCAGCGTTGGCTGTGAGCGTCATGCTTATTCTTTTAGTAATGAATGTGAATCCTATATATATGATTGCAACGGGTTTGATTGTTGGATTCGTATTAACACGCATCAAACAATGGTTCGGACTTCAAGTGCGTGTGGAGAAGAGGCAATCTCATTCTTCACATGAAGAAGCGAATTACCCAGAGTATTACATCTAAGGGGGAATCATAAATGTTATGGGAATTATTTATCACTTTCATTAAAATTGGATTTCTATCCTTCGGTGGCGGTTATGCGATTATTCCGATGATTCAGCATGAGGCCGTAGGGGGTGGATGGTTATCTCAAATGGATTTTCAAGAGATCGTATCTATCGCGGGAATGGCACCAGGCCCTGTTGCGACGAATAGTGCAACCTTGATCGGATATCGTATTGCTGGTTTTCAAGGTGCTTTAGCGTCAACGTTAGGTATAGTTCTGCCATCTTTAATTGTCATTGTTATGATTTCAATGTTCTTTTATCGCGTCAAAGATAGTCACTGGATCAAAGTAATGTTCTACGGTTTACGTCCTGTCATCACAGGATTAATTGCTTACGCTGCTATTCATTTTGGATTCATGGGTAAGGATCAACCGTTCTTCACCTGGCCAACACTAATGACGTTTATAATCGTATTCGCTGCACTATACGGACTGATCAAATATAAGTTACATCCATTGACGATTATTGTGGCTTCAGGCATTCTAGGGATAGCATTATTTTAATTAAAAAATACGTACTATCTATAGATAGGGGAAGTGCATATGAATGAGCACCAAAAGTCTTGTTGCGCAGCGAACCGGGATCAAGTCAAAGGCATTGGAATCGATACTTTAAATAGAGATCAGGAATTCATACAACAGTCATCAAGTGATTTAGATGTAACGGGTATGGTGCTGATTCCAGGAGGTACCTTTCTTATGGGGACAGAAGATAAGGAAGGATTTCCAGCAGATGGGGAAGGGCCTGTAAGGAATGTTACAGTATCCTCCTTTCTCATAGACGAGACCACCGTCACCAATGAGCAATTTGCTAAATTCGTAGAAGCAACTAGCTACGTTACAGATGCCGAACGTTTTGGATGGTCCTATGTGTTTCATTCTTTTGTCTCAGAAGAGACAGGCAAGAAGGTTACACAATTGGCGGAGCAGACCCCATGGTGGTGGGTTGTAGAAGGTGCCTATTGGCGTCATCCCGAAGGAGCAGATTCCCATGTCAATGAGCGCTTAGATCATCCTGTTATCCACATGTCTTGGCATGATGCTGATGCGTATTGCCGCTGGGCAGGTAAACGTCTTCCAACAGAAGCGGAATGGGAATATGCAGCCCGTGGCAGCCTTCATCAGAAGAGATATCCATGGGGAGACGAATTGAAACCGAGTGGGGAACATCGCTGTAACATTTGGCAAGGAAAGTTCCCAGAGAAGAACCATGCGAGTGATGGTTATGCAGGTACCGCGCCTGCGCGGTCCTATGTGGCTAACGGTTACGGCCTTTATAATATGGCAGGGAACGTATGGGAATGGAGTGTGGATTGGTTCACACCTAATGGCAAGGTACGGTCCATGCGTGGGGGATCCTATTTATGTCATAAATCATATTGTAACCGTTATCGTGTAGCTGCTAGAAGTAAGAATACACCGGACAGTTCTTCCGGTAATATTGGTTTTCGATGTGCGAAGGATGTTTGAATTATGTGTTTAATTACATATTATGAAGGAGTATATGAAAATGAATCGTAAGAAGAAAACTCATATATGGCTTATTACAGCAGATCAGATGCGTGCCGATGTTATTGGTAGTGAGAATATTACAGTACAGACGCCAACACTCGATAAGTTAGCTTCAGAAGGAACTGTCATGGCGAATGCTTATTGTGCGAGTCCTGTATGTACACCATCGCGTGCTTCCATATTCACTGGTCGTTATCCACATGTCCATGGGGCATGGAATATTGGTGTATCGCTTGATGAGGATGAGGTAACCCTTGCTGATTATCTGAAAGAAGAGAACTACAAGACGGTTGGCGTTGGAAAGATGCACTTTCGCTCCCAATGTAAACCAGGGTTCTCTACCGAAGCAGAGGATGTAGTGATACGTGATCGAGCTAGGAATAGGGATCATACCTATTATGGCTTTGACGAACATCATATATCAGAAGATAATCCAGTAGGTGAATATTTGGATTGGCTACGTGAACGTGATCCAGTGGTAGCAGATCGGTTCGAACTGGATCGATTCCGATCAAAGGATGCCGAGCATGATGTATGGGAGAGTGATATGCCAGCCGAGCTTCATCAGACTTACTGGACAGCACAAAAAAGTATTGATGCCATATTGGCGCATGATACGGATCAACCTCTATTCTTATGGACGAGCTTTGTCGACCCACATCATCCATTTGATCCACCTAAGGCTTATGCCGATCTATATGCGGATGCTGATATTGCGATTCCACACTCTTCTCCAGATGAATTGAAGCTTCGTCCAGAACACCTACGTCAACAAGGAACAAATGGGTATTGGCCTGGAGGCGGAGAAGCTCATTCATATACGAATGAACATCTTGCTAGAGTCATCCGTAATTATTATGGAATGATTACATTTATAGATGAACAAATTAATCGTATTATGGACGTTTGGAAGAAAAAGGGTGTGTACGATGATGTTCTAGTCGTATTTACGAGCGACCATGGGGAACTGCTTGGTGATCATGGTCTTATGTATAAGGGACCTTGGTTCTACGAAGGGTTAACTCGTATTCCAATGATTATTAAGGGTCCTGGGATCACACGTGGTGAGAGATCGTCCGGCTTGATGGAGCACGTTGATATTCTACCAACATTGCTTGATGCTATAGGTCGAACACGTCCTTATGGCGTGCAAGGTTTATCGCAATTAGACGTACTGAATGGTCAGAAGCTTAACGTACGTGATGCTGCCATCACTTCGTATGATGCACATGATCGGGGGATCCAAGCGAAATGCTTACGCACGGACCGATACAAGCTAGTTGTGTTCGCTGGTGAGAACTATGGTGAATTATATGATATGCTAGAAGACGCAGACGAACGTTGTAATCTATTCTTTGATGATGCGTCACGTGATGTGAAATATAGTCTGTTGGAAATGCTTACACATCGACTCATTCAAGATCAAGATCCACTTCCGGAACGATTAACGAACTGGTAATTATATGTATGGGATAGTTGCCTCACAATATCTTAACAAGGAGTGATTGATGTGGTATACACGGCAAATGAGCAACGATATGAACAAATGGCTTATAGAAGAAGTGGAAAAAGCGGGCTGAAACTACCTGCTATTTCCCTAGGACTATGGCATAATTTTGGTGGAATAGATAAGTATGAGAACGGTAGAGAAATGGTTAGAAAAGCGTTCGATTTGGGTATCACGCATTTCGATCTTGCGAACAACTACGGACCACCTGCTGGATCAGCTGAGGAAACGTTCGGTAGAATTCTACGAGATGATTTCTCCGCATATCGGGATGAAATGATTATATCAACCAAAGCTGGGTATTATATGTGGCCTGGTCCTTATGGCGAATGGGGATCTAAGAAGAGCTTAGTGGCTAGTCTTGATCAGAGCTTATCCAGATTGGGACTGGATTATGTAGATATTTATTATCATCATAGACCAGATGAGGACACACCTCTTGAAGAGACGATGTCTGCCCTTGATCTAATCGTTCGTCAAGGAAAGGCGCTGTATGTTGGACTCTCCAATTACTCTCCTGAGATGACGCTAGAAGCTTCACGTATTCTGAAAAGACTTGGAACACCTTGCCTGATTCATCAACCTTCTTATTCGATGATAATGCGTAAACCAGAGCAAGGCTTACTCGATGTGTTAGAAGCTGAAGGTATCGGGTCTATTGCTTACTCCCCATTATATAAAGGGATACTAACGGACCGCTATCTAAATGGTATTGCATCGGATTCAAGAGCAGCAGGTCCGAGTGTGTTCATGAATGCGAAGGAATTAACAGAGGAGCTGTTAGGCAAAGTAGCTAAGCTTAACGATCTTGCTATGGAGCGCGGTCAGAAGCTATCTCAAATGTCCCTAGCTTGGGTGCTTCGTAAGGAAAAGGTGACCTCTGCTCTGATTGGAGCAAGCAAGGTCAGCCAAATTGAGGATGCTGTAGGAACTATAAACAACCTTGCATTCACGGATGATGAGTTAACACGTATAGATCAGATTCTATCTTAGTGGCTATTCTAGTCTAATCCTAAATTCAGTCCAAACATGAATGTCGTGTTTGGCTGTTTTTGTATGAGAAGAATTTGTAGTTATGAAACGATATGCCATGCTTGTCGTTGTAGCCTTTTGTGTTGAATATGTTTATGATGAAATAAGTCAAAAGGCAAAAGGAGACAACAAAGATGAGTCAAGCCATTCAAGTATTTAGAGGAGAGTATGTTGAGAGTGCACATCATATTCATATAGCTGTTGTAGACCATACAGGAAAGCTATTGTATTCATATGGAGATCCGAATCGATTAACGTTTGCGCGTTCGGCAATGAAGCCATTTCAAGCCGTTCCACTTGTAGAGACAGGAACAGCAAAGGCATTTCAATATTGTTGTTCAGATATAGCATTAAGCTGTGCTTCACATAGTGGTGAGAGTATACATCGAGAAGCTGTATTAGACATTCTTGATCGTATTGAACTTGCGGAAGATGCATTACAGTGTGGAACGCATGTTCCTCGTGATAAAGCAAGTTATATACAACTGATTCAATCAGGTAAAGAGCTAACACCCGTCTATAGTAACTGTTCGGGTAAGCATGTGAGCATGTTGGCAACAGCGGTTCATAGGAATGAAGATATTCATACCTATCCAGACATTCAACACCCTATTCAGCAGAGAATTCTTCAAGTGATTGCTGAAGTATGTTGTATCGCTGTCGAGGAAATAGGTCTTAGTGTAGATGGTTGTGGTCTGCCTGTACATCAGATTCCATTGTGCAACACAGCGCTTGGTTTCGCTCGATTAGCACAACCGAATGGAACGGTATCGTCAACTAAAGCTGAAGCACTGGCAACCATTCGTGATGCAATGATAGAACATCCTGAGATGGTTGCAGGTATGAAGAGGTTCGACATGGATGTGATGAGAGCTTTTAAGGGGAATCTCGTCACGAAAGTAGGAGCAGAAGGTGTACAGTGTCTTGGAATTATTGATCGTGGCATTGGGATTGCGATTAAGGTGGAGGACGGATCAGATCGTGCATCGGGTGTTGCAGCAATGGAAGTATTAAGACAACTGGGTATTGGTGATAATACAACAAATGAATTGTTGAAGGACTATATTGAAGCACCTGTGTTAAATGCAAGGGGCATTAAGATTGGTGTTGTAAAACCAAACTTTATACTAATCAAACATAGCGTAGAATTGTAAGAATTCTACGCTATAGTATTATGAACACTAAATTAACGTTATCGGAATTATTCGCTAACTTCAATGTGCTTTCCTGGAAGATCTTTATTGGAGAGTAATTCAGAAACGGTAACGAATGAATAACCTCTCTTTGTTAATTCAGGTAATACAATTTCTAAGGCCTCTATTGTGTTTGAACCTTTGTATACAAAGTCATGCATCAGAATAATATCGCCATGATGAACGTTATTTAATATACTATTTACTATGGAATCTACACTTGGACTAATCCAGTCCCGTGTGTCTTGATCCCAAGACCAGAGAATCATCAACAACTCATTCTCCTTGCATATGCTCACAGATGTTTCATTATAATTACCACCAGGAGGCCTGAATAATGTTGCCTTTTGTCCAGTGGCATTATAAATAGCGTTTTGCGTTAGTTGCAGCTCTGATAGCATTTTAGTTCTAGAGAGACCCTGGAAAGAAGCGTGATCAAAAGAATGGTTCCCGATCTCGTGTCCATCTAATGATGCCTGCTTAACAATGTTTGGGAATTTCTCTACACGACTACCTAATACAAAAAAGGTTGCTTTAGCTTGGTATTGTTTAAGTAAAGCAAGTATTGCAGGTGTTCTATTAGGATCTGGACCGTCATCAAAGGTAAAAGCGATAACTTTCCGATCTGTTGGAACTTCCCAAACGATGTCTCCCCGTTTCTCATAATAGAATCTATTTTTACTAGCTGTTGAATGTGGCTCTGCATAGGCTGCGTTCATGGATATTAAATTAGCAATGGTAAATAATATAATTAAACGAGATTTAATCGAGATTATCATCAACCTCCATCTTTGGGGAGTTGTCTATTTGTTCATTTGTGATTATGGTTGTGAATATTATATTTCACCATGATGTAGTTAATTATTCGATAAGAATTTGTATGTTAGGTGTTGATCAAAGTTGTTTAAGCTAGCTATTTATTTGAAATCATATAAAAAAGAGGTCATCCTTGGACCGATCTTTAAGTTGTTAGAAGCCATATTTGAACTGCTACTACCTACGATCGTCGCGCTCATTATTAATAAAGGTATTGGGTTGCGTGATACTTCATATGTACTCACTATGGGTGGGCTTATGTTGATCCTATCGCTGATAGGATTCGGTTGTTCCATGGTCTGTCAATATTACGCAGCACGTGCCTCACAGGGCTTTGGAACGACATTGCGCAACACAATTTACAAACATATCTCATCACTCTCTTATGCGGATATGGATAAGTACGGAACATCATCACTTGTGAATCGAATAACCAATGATGTCAATCAGTTACAGTTGGCAGTGGCGATGTTAATTCGTCTTGTTATACGTGCGCCATTTATATGTATTGGTGCCATTATCATGTCTATGATCTTGGATTTTCAGTTATCTCTCATACTACTCTTAGCTACACCTATATTTGGCGTGATTGTGTATTTTGTCATTACTCGTTCCACGCCAATCTACCGTAGCTATCAACAGAAGTTGGATCGAATGGCACTTGTTCTAAGTGAGAATCTGTCAGGTGTCCGAGTTATTCGTGCTTTTGCGAAACGTAGAATTGAACAAGAGCGCTTTGATCATACTTCGGAGGATTTAACGCATACTGCCATACGAGTGGGTCGAATATCAGCCTTGTTGAATCCCATGACTACACTTGTAGTGAATGCTGCAATCATCTTAATTCTATGGGTCGGTGGAATTCATATCGATGAAGGACGGCTCTCACAGGGTGAGATTATTGCCTTTATGAACTATATTACGCAAATATTATTAGCACTCATTGTTGTTTCTAACTTGGTTATTATTTTCACCAAGGCATCCTCTTCCGCAGCAAGAATCAATGAGGTATTAACCACATCACCATCCGTGGTGGACTTGGGTAACATACCAACATCTTATCCCAATCTGGATGATCTCTCACATGTGCCAGCAATTACATTTAATAACGTTTCTTTCGCATATAACATGACAGGTGAATTGGTGCTTGAACAGATCAATATCGAGATTAAACGTGGTTCTACCGTAGGTATTATCGGAAGTACAGGCTCAGGCAAATCAACATTGATTAACTTAATACCGAGGTTCTACGATACAATCGAAGGAATCGTAACCATCGATGGAATGAATGTGAAAGATTATTCACTTCACGAACTAAGGAATAGAATTGGTCTAGTTCCGCAAAAGGCTATGCTGTTCACGGGTACGATTGCCGATAATATACGATATGGTCATGAGCATGCAACAGATCAAGATGTGGAAGAAGCGGCGTCCAAGGCGCAAGCCATTGAATTTATCGGTAAGCTTCCAGAAGGGTTTGATACGATTGTCGCGCGTGGAGGCCGTAATTTGTCAGGTGGTCAGAAACAACGATTAACGATTGCTCGTGCACTGGTTGCCCAACCACAAATTCTAATTCTGGATGATTCATCAAGCGCATTAGATTTCGCAACAGATACTGGGTTAAGACGTGCCCTCAAAGAAAGTAGTAACGCGATGACGATTCTTGTTGTATCCCAACGAGTCAGCACGGTACAGGAAGCAGATAGAATTATTGTGTTGGATGATGGTCGAGTGGTAGGGAATGGTGCGCATGATGAATTGATGGTTAGTTGTAGGGTATATCAAGAAGTGTACCGTTCGCAGCTTTCCAATAAGGAGTCAGTAGAATGAAGAATAAAGAAATATGGAAAAGACTCATACCTTACACAAGTAAATACAGACAAATGATCATTTGGGTCGTGTTATGTGCCTTGATCAGTGTTGTGACAAGCCTTGTAGGTCCATTATTCATTGGTCGAACGGTGGATCTACTTATAGGGGTTAACCAGGTCGATTTTCACGGTATGTTGGAATTGTTGGGTATACTAGCTAGCGTATATATCATAGGTGGTTTCTTTGGATGGCTACTGATCTATCTGACAAATCGTATTGCATACAAGACGGTATATGATATGAGACGTGAACTATTTGACAAGATGAATAACCTTCCGCTAGGTTATCACGATACTCATCCACAAGGAGACAGCATCAGTCGGTTCGTTAACGATATGGATATTGTCTCCGATGGATTATTACAAGGATTATCTACGCTACTTACAGGTGTAATTATGATTGTAGGTGCCATCGGCTTTATGCTTTATATTAATCCGCTAATGACTCTAACTGTTTTCATCTCAGCACCCGTATCGTATTTTGTTGCAAAATTTATTACGACAAGATCACAGCAGTTGTTTCGTGAGCAGGCCCATATTTTAGGTGGACTAAATGGATATGTAGAGGAAGCAATAGAAGGGCAAAAAGTAGTACAAGCATTTCAATATGAAGAACGCTCGATCCGTCATTTTGAAGAAAAGAATCAAGAACTGTATCATGCGGGTGTGAAATCTCAATTTTATGGTTCTTTATCAAATCCATCCACCCGTTTGGTTAATAATCTGACCTTTTCTGTTATCGCTACGATGGGCAGTATAGCCGTTATTCTAGATACCATCACAGTGGGGGAACTAACAAGCTTTCTGATCTTCTCCACCTTGTTCGCTAAGCCGTTTAATGAAATAACAGGTGTATTAACACAACTGCAATCAGCAAGTGCATCTGCACAACGAATTTTCAATGTCATGGATCAAACGTCGGAGCGTCATGACGATCCCGATGCGATTTCGTTGGAACATCTTAAAGGAGAAATCACCTTTGAGAATGTTAGTTTTGCATATCAACCTGATCGTCCACTGATTACTAATTTTAGTCTACATGTCGAGCCAGGAACTCGGATTGCTATTGTAGGACAGACTGGTGCTGGCAAGACAACACTGGTTAATTTATTAATGCGGTTCTATGATGTGGATCGTGGCTCTATTACAATAGATGGTGTTAATATCAATCAACTCACACGCGATAGCTTACGACAAAATTTCGGGATGGTATTGCAGGATACATGGTTATATGGAGGAAGTATCCGGGATAATATTGCTTATGGTAAGCCAGAGGCGACGATGGACGAAGTTATAACTGCCGCCAAGGCTGCTAATGCACATAGTTTCATACAAAAGTTGCCCGATGGTTATGATTCGTTGATTACGGGAACGGGGGGAAGTCTTTCGCAAGGACAAGAACAGCTACTGACGATTGCCCGTGTCATGCTAGTTGATCCACCAATGCTCATTCTTGATGAGGCTACAAGTAGTATTGATACGGTTACAGAGATTCGTATACAGAAGGCTTTTCAGACCATGATCAAAGGAAGAACAAGCTTTGTCATTGCACATCGCTTATCTACGATCCGAGAAGCTGATCTTATTTTGTACATGAAGAATGGGGATATCGTGGAGAGTGGAAGTCATGATGAATTGTTGAAGCGTGGTGGGCATTATGCAGGGTTGTACAACAGCCAGTTCACAACAACTTAAATATAGTTAAATAAAAAGGAGAAGGGGGAATCCCCTTCTCCAATTAAAGGTTGATATTTAACTCAAAGCTTGTCCGTTATAAACTTTGACATCAAGTGGTGAAGCTAAGAAATTAGCAGCCATACCAACGAAAGAAGTGAAGTGAGCGCTAGTATTGTGACTCGCTACAGCTTCAGTATCCTGCCAGACTTCAACCATAATCAATACATTGTCTTTGTCCGTACTTTTAAATAAATCATAAGAGATATTACCTGTTTCTGCTCTTGAAGCATCAATTAATGGTTGAATTTCCTTCATAAACGCTTCGTTTTGGTTACTAATAATATTAAATGTGGCATGAATTATAATCATGATGTAATCACTCTCCTAATGGTGTTATCGTTCTTGTTATTTTATTTCCACTGTGCAACTGCTTCGACAGGTAGACGTACCGAGGGATAACCACTTTCCGCTGCTCTACCAATAGTGACTAGCATAACTGGAACATAACGCTCTTTCTCTAAACCAAAAGCTTCTGCGATTTGATCCTTCTCATAACCACCAATTGGATTGGTGTCATATCCATGCGCACGAGCTACAAGCATAAGTTGCATAGCTACAAGTCCCCCATCAATAAGTACGGTATCTTTGTTCACTGCTGGGTCAAGTGTTGCGAAATGAGCTGCTAATCTAGGAAGTTGCATTTCTTTTGTTTCTAATGGCATGTAACCAAGTTCAACTGCCTTACCGTAAATTTCTTCAGCTTTGTCGAAGTTGTTAAGATCACCAAAGATAGCAATTACAGCAGAGGAAGTCTCTACTTGTTTCTGATTGAAGCGGGCAAGTGGAGCCAACGTTGCTTTGGCTTCAGGACTTTCGACTACAACAAATCGCCATGGTTGTAAGTTGAGTGAAGATGGTGCACGCGTTGCCTCTGTAAGGATTTCAGTCATTTCCTCACGGCTAATTTTGACGGATGTATCATAGTTTTTGATGGAGCGACGTTCTGCAACAATTTGTGTAAAATCATTTATTCTAGTGTTATTCATAATCATAAACCCCTTTTCTTAAATCGTTATAATTGATTGACATGATCAAGCATACGTTGAAGCATACCGGCCAACGCATGACGTTCTTGTGCATTGAAATCTTGAAGTAATTGCGAGATGAATTGTTGTTTCTCTTGTTTGTAGGTTGCAATTCCTTCTCGTCCAATAGCGGTTAACTTCACTAATGTGACCCGTTGATCTAATGGATTAATTCTTCGAGCGACGCTTCCTGACGCTTCTAGTTGTTGCAGATGTCTAGTGATAGCTGCATTATCAATCTTCATTTCCTTTTGGAGTGTAGATTGACTGATTTCATCGACTAGATAGAGCTGCTGTAATAATTGTAGTCTTGATGCACTTATGCCTGCACAACGTTCGAATTTGGTTGTGATCTGCTTACTAAGTGATTGCATCTGGTCAAAAATGTGTGCTTCTTCAGATAATAATTTGGTCACAAGAGCCCTCCTTAATATCATGTCTAAAATCAATGGGATTAATAGTTGATGCATCAATCATTGATATATCAATTAATATAAATCAAAAGTAAATATAAATCAAGCCCTATCTTCTTAGTCTAGAGTTCCCTTAAAAAGTTAATAATGAAAAGTAAGTTTCATACACATCCATTTGGGGTAATATAAAATCTGGATAAGCATTTTGTATACACTTTGTGAAATGTGTAACAATCCTTTGGGTTTTACTTCAAAACGTGATATACTTAATTTAAACAAATAACAACTAGGGGGATTTACAATGAAAAAGTTAATGACTTTAGGATTAGTGTTATCATTCGTATTGCTTGCAGCTTGTGGGAACAATAATGAGCCAGTAGCGAACGAACCTGTTAAACAAGAGACTTCTGCTGAAACGGATGTAGTAACAACGGCATCTATCGTAAATAATGAAGAAGCGTTCTTGAATGCGATTAGTAAAGATGGAACTTGGATTATCGCAACACTTAAAGATCTGAAGATTGATAAAGATCTAGTGCTGGATGGTCAATTCACGAATAGAGATGAGACTGCACGTAAAATTGCTCTGTACGAACAAGATGCAGATAAGAAGATTACTGCTTCTTATACACTAACTGCCCCTAAGTTAACAGTTACTAGTGAGAATGCAAGAATTCAAGGTGGAACATTTGTTGGTGATGTATACGTTGAAGCCAACGGATTCCTACTTGTAGATGCTAAGGTGGATGGTAATATTTACTTTGCAAAAGAAGAATATAAAACGTCATTTGATCCATCAAAGAATGGTGAAGTGACTGGTGTTACAGAAGTGAAATAATAACCACGTTCGTATATAAGGGGCTGTCCCAAAAGTAGATTTTCTACAAGCGAAGACAGACTCTCCGCAT
>NZ_JBITNB010000023.1:0-55749 GCF_054373195.1 Paenibacillus sp. CMAA1364
TTTTGAGAATGCGGAGAGTCTGTCTTCGCTTGTAGAAAATCTACTTTTGGGACAGTCCCTTCCTTTAAGACATATAAAGTTTATTTCAAGAAATTAATTTAATCTTTTGTGATGTGACTTACTTTAATAAGGTTAGTTGATCCTGAACGACCCAATGGTACACCTGCAGTAATAACTACAAGATCTCCATCTTTAACTATTCCAGAATCTAGTCCACCCTTAAGAGCATAGTCAAACATCTCATCCGTTGTATTAGCAGTTTTACCTTTTACGGTTGTAACACCCCATGTAAGAGCTAGACGGCGCATTGTACGATCTTCTGTCGTCACAGCGATGATAGGAGCCTCTGGGCGGTACTTAGCGACTACACGAGCTGTGTGACCTGTCTCTGTTGAAGAGATAATTGCTTTTGCATTCAAATCCATTGCAGTAATTGTAACCGCTTGACTGATTGCATCCGTTACCGTTGTTTCTTGGTAAGTACTCATCTTAGCGAATAGTCCACGATAGTCCAAAGCTGATTCTGCTTTCTCAGCGATACGCGACATGGTAAGAACAGATTCAACAGGGTATTTACCTGCAGCTGTTTCACCAGACAACATAATTGCATCTGTACCATCAAAGATAGCATTCGCAACGTCACTAGCTTCAGCGCGAGTTGGACGAGGGTTACGTTGCATAGAATCCAACATTTGTGTTGCAGTAATAACTGGTTTGCCTGCAAGATTTGCTTTGATGATCATACTTTTTTGTGCCAATGGAACATCTTCTGCTGGGATCTCTGTTCCAAGGTCACCACGAGCTACCATCAATCCATCAGAAACAGCAAGAATTTCATCTAGATTATCAACACCTTCTTGATTTTCGATCTTGGAAATGATGTTGATATGTCCTGCATTATGAGCTTCAAGCAATTCACGAATCTCAAGAACGTCACTTGCTTTACGAACAAATGATGCTGCGATGAAATCGATGTCTTGTCCAATTCCAAACACAATATCCGCTGTATCCTTCTCTGTAATACCTGGCAAAGAGATACGAACTCCTGGAACGTTCACACCTTTTTTGCTCTTAATCGTACCACCGTTTACGATAACACATTTAATTTCTGTTCCTGTAATATCTACAACAGTCAATCCGATCAAACCGTCATCAATTAGAATGGTAGATCCAATTTGTACGTCATTTGGAAGATTAGCATAAGTAATAGAGATACGATCCTTATCACCTAGAATTTCTTCCGTAGTAAGGGTTATAAATTCATCTTGAACTAAATCAATAGAATCCACTGAAAGTGAACCTGTACGGATCTCTGGACCTTTAGTGTCAAGTAGAATAGCTACTGTCTTCCCTAGTTCTTCACTTGCTTGACGGATAACATTAATCCGATTTCCATGCTCAGCGAAATCACCATGTGAAAAGTTTAGACGTGCTACGTTCATACCTGCATTAATTAATTTTTTGATGTTTTCTAAAGACTCACTAGCCGGACCGATCGTACATACAATTTTAGTTTTACGCATTATGTTTCCTCCGTTTTTTAGATATCTCTCTGTTCCATCTATTCAACTACCTAATTTACTACAACGCAATCGATTTGTATAGGAACTTTGTCACATTTAGCATATTTGTCACTTTTGATGACTCAAATGTTTGATTTATTTGTAGTTTCTACGTCTTTAAATGTAAACTGACCAATTTTTCTGAATTTCAAATATCGATCTTCCTTTAATTCATCTGGATTCATGACAGATAGTTCCTTTAAATGTTTACAAAGGCTTTCTTTAATATGTTGCGCTGTCAACTCATAATTACGATGAGCTCCACCTTGGGGTTCGGGAATAATATCTTCAATTACCTCAAATTCTAATAAGTCTTGGGCAGTGATCCTCATAGCCTCCGCCGCTTGATCCGCACGTGTTGCATCTTTCCAAAGAATAGAAGCTGCACCATTAGGAGAAATAACGGAGTAAATAGCGTTCTCTAGCATTAGAATACGATTACCGACGGCCATACCGAGAGCTCCTCCACTTCCACCTTCGCCGATAACGACGCACACAACCGGAACACCTAACACAGACATTTCCCTTAGATTTCGTGCAATCGCCTCAGATTGGCCTCTCTCCTCTGCTGAATTACCGGGATAAGCTCCCTTGGTATCAATAAAGGTAATAATGGGACGATTAAATTTCTCCGCTTGCTTCATAAGACGCAAAGCTTTACGAAATCCTTCGGGATGTGCACTGCCAAAAAACCTCGCAATATTATCTTTGGTATCTTTTCCACGTTGCTGTCCCAACACCGTAACAGGCACACCATTCAGTAATGCTATTCCGCCAACAACCGCAAGATCATCTCCAAATAAACGATCGCCATGTAACTCAACAAAATCCGTGAATATGAGTTCCATCAAATCTAATGAAGTTGGACGTTGTTGATGTCTTGCAAGATGCATTTTTTGAGGTGCTGAAATATTGGTATAGATTTCATTCTCTAGCTTTGTATATCGTTCCTCAAGTCTAGAAATTTCATCCGTGAAATCAATCCCTTTTTCCTCACCAAACACAATTAGCTCATCTATCTTTTTACGCATCTCAACAAGAGGCATTTCAAAAGGCATCTCAGCCGCCATTTAAAACTCCCCCTTCACCGTATGGAATTCAATAAGTTTAGCAAGCATTGCGCGCATTTCTTTGCGGTGCGTTACTAAGTCCAATTGGCCATGTGCCATGTTATATTCAGCCGTTTGGAAATCATCAGGAAGTTTTTGCCGTATCGTTTGTTCGATGACAATACGTCCTGCGAATCCAAAGACAGCACCAGGTTCTGCTATATTAATATCTCCAAGTGTAGCAAAACTAGCAGAAACACCGCCCATTGTCGGATCCGTAATAACCGAAATATACAATCCGCCTTGATCATTAAAGCGAGCAAGCGCAGCACTGGTCTTAGCCATTTGCATTAAACTTAGGATACTCTCTTGCATTCTTGCCCCACCAGATGTTGAGAATATAATTATCGGCAATTGTCGTTCCATAGCTGTCTCAATCGCTCGTGTAATCTTCTCTCCTACGACCGACCCCATGCTTCCACTAAAGAAATCAAAGCTCATTACTGCTACAATGACCGGCAATCCGGTTATTGTACCCTGTCCAGTAACTACAGCTTCACTCAGATTTGACTTCATCGCTTGCTCTTCTAGCTTTGTTGCATATCCAGGGAAGTTCAATGGATCCACAGAAATCATATCTTTATCGAATTCTTCGAATCCTTCTTCATCCAATGTGACCTGAATTCGTTCCATAGCATTTAAACGCATATGATATTCGCAAGAAGTACATACTTTCAAGTTCTTCTCCAGTTCCTTACTAATCTGGATAGTACCACACTTCGCACATTTACTCATTAGACCTTCAGGAATTTCACGTTTTGGACGTTCACCTTGTGGGCTATTGTCCCGCCCTACACGTTCTGAAGGTATGGTCGCGTATTTCCTTTTTTTCTGAAAAATATCTTTAAACACAACTACACCTCTTCAGCCGTTAATTTGTTGGCCGTTCTTTCCATCAATCTTGAATTGAACATCATGTATTGCATGTATTAAGTATAAGGATTAATAATGCCGTTCAGAACCTCCTGAACCTCTTCAAGTTCCCCAGAAGGAACTTGTATCTCGAACTGTTGCTTGGACATATTGATAGGACGTGCACGAACCAAAAAGCCTTCCTCTGTTAACTTCGTTTGTAACATATCTGCAAACTTAGCGGTAGGTGCGATATAAATAACCGTCCACACTTTCGCAATGCCCCCTACATTCAAATTCTGTGTACATATAATGAACCCATGATACCATATTTATCTTTTTAATCGCAAGAATTTGTATTGGCTATAAATGGATAGCTGGATTACTTCAGGCGGACTGTTCCTGCTCCCAACATCTGTTCGATCTCTTCCAACAGCTCCTTGGACGGATGAATTCGATACCGATCACTTAATGCAAGAATCTTTTGACTTTGCTCGTAAAAGAGTACCGTTGCCGTAGATCCCGGATGTAATTGTAGTAACTTTTTCAATCCATTCAGTAGTTCTTCCTTCTCCGCATGTGGACTGATCTTGATGAATACGCGCTGCTCAGTTAATGGTTTTGATTGAGGTACAGCTTTCATCGGAGGCTGATTAGCACCTTTTGGCACGACATGATTACGTATCACTAGTTGTTCCAATGCCTTTTCATCTAAGGGTAGAACTTCATCTGCCAACAGCTTAAACCCCTCATCTTGCTCTTGCACCTTAGCTCTCATAGCAACTAAAGATCCTGTCTCTATCCAAGATGAGCTACGTTTCCACACTTCTGGGAATAAGACGACTTCACAACGTTCAATCTGGTCCTCACACTCTATAAATGCCATAGCTTTCCCTTGTTTTGTCATGATCGTCTTAATGGAAACAACCATACCAGCAACCACTGTACGTGTATCATCTGGAAGTTCGTTCAGATCCATCAGACGATCAACAGAAGCCATCTCGTCTATAATATCATTATAATCGTCCAGCGGATGTCCTGATAGATATAGTCCTAACAATTCACGTTCAAGTTCAAGTTGTTGACCTGCGGTAAATGGACGAATATCGGGATAAGCAATGTCCCAATTCGCACTCTCCACGAAATCGAACATTTGAATCTGTAAGTCATCACGTTCTTTCCGCCATTTCAATGCGGCCTCGACGGTTTCATCTAACATCGCAAGGACTTGTGCACGATGTCCAGGCAACGAATCAAATGCTCCGGCTTGAATGAGTGATTCAATCACTCTTTTGTTACATATTTTCAGATCAATTCTTCTACAGAAATCAAGTAAACTCTCAAATGGCTTGGCTTGTCTAATGAGCATTATATTCTCCACAGCCTGCGTTCCTACATTCTTTATGGCACCCAGACCAAAACGAATATGATTGGTATTCTCATACTCACCATGTCCATTCTCGCTTCCCGATCCTATAACTGGTGTGAACAACACATTGCTAACATTCACATCTGGGGACAACACCTCAATGTTCATTCTACGACAATCAAGCACGTACTCAGCTACCTTGCGATGATTACCCATAACAGCTGTCAACATGGATGCCAAAAATGGTGTTGGATAATGTGCTTTGAGGTAAGCCGTTTGAAATGCTAATACCCCATAGGCTGTAGCGTGCGCTCGTGGAAATCCGTAGTCAGCAAACCTTACTATCATATCATAGACACCGTTAGCATCCGTTTCTGAATAGCCTTGCTCAAGGCTTCCATCTACGAAATGACTTCTTTCTCTATCTAATACTTCCCGCTTCTTCTTGGAAACTGCACGTCGCAAGAGATCTGCTTCACCGAGTGAGAACCCAGCCATGGTAGATGCAATCTTCATGATTTGTTCTTGATATACGATAATGCCATACGTATCCTTTAAGATAGGTTCTAAATCTTTATGAGGGTATTCCACTTGTAATAGACCATGTTTCGCTTGAATGTATTTAGGTATGAATTCCATCGGACCTGGACGATATAGGGCTAGAACAGAAATGATATCTTCAAAAGTAGAAGGTTTCATCTCCTTCAGCACCCTTCTCATTCCCATAGATTCCAATTGAAACACACCCGTCGTATCACCATCACCAAGCATCGTGTATGTCTGCACATCATCGTCTGGAATATATTCGAAATCAAGGACTACTCCTGTCATTTCTTCAATCCAATTCACCGTACGTTCCATGATTGAAAGTGTTCTAAGTCCAAGGAAATCCATCTTCAACAGACCAATATTCTCTAGAACATCCATTGGATATTGTGTGAGAGCTATCTTCTCGCTACCTTCTTGAAGGGGTACAACTTCCGT
Source organism: Paenibacillus sp. CMAA1364 (assembly GCF_054373195.1). Taxonomy (NCBI): domain Bacteria; kingdom Bacillati; phylum Bacillota; class Bacilli; order Caryophanales; family Paenibacillaceae; genus Paenibacillus; species Paenibacillus sp. CMAA1364. The sequence goes on from NZ_JBITNB010000023.1 coordinate 5,877, forward strand.
AAGAGGTTCTCTTGAAATAACGACACCTGCTGCATGCGTAGATGAATGTCTGGGCATACCTTCGACCTTCATTGCCATATCTAACATTTCTTTAATCTTATGGTTAGTATCATACATTTTCTTCAAATCTGCACTGACGAGCATAGCCTGATCAATATGGATTCCTAGCTGGTTAGGGATGAGCTTGGCCGCTTTATCCACATCACCAAAAGGGATATTCATCGCCCTACCTACATCTCGTACTGCTGCACGAGCAGCCATTGTACCAAATGTGATGATCTGTGCTACATGCTCACGACCATACTTATCAACCACATATTCAATTACTTCATCTCGTCGCTCATCACTGAAATCGATATCAATATCCGGCATCGTCACGCGCTCTGGATTTAAGAACCTCTCGAACAGCAACTGATATTTCATAGGGTCCACATTCGTAATCTTTAGAACATAGGCAACAATACTTCCAGCAGATGATCCGCGTCCAGGGCCTGTGGCAATGCCATTCTTATGCGAAAAAGCTATGAAATCCCACACAATGAGGAAATAATCAGCAAACCCCATACTGCCAATAACGCCAAGTTCATAAGCAAGTCTTTGTTCCAACTCACTTCTACCCACTGGATTATCCCATACATCTAATTTCTCATACCGCGCCACTAGCCCTTCTGAACAAAGTACTTGTAGATACTGCTCAGATGTCATCTCATTCGGCACAGGGCTATACTGTGGCAAGATCGAACGGTCGAATTCTAACTCCAATTGACACTGTTGTGCAATTAGCGCTGTATTCTCAAATGCTTCTTTCACATGAGGAAATAAGCGGGACATTTCCTCCCCACTTTTGAAATATAGTTGATCGGTTGGAATACGTAATCTTTGCTCGTCATCTATCGTCTTACCCGTCCCAATACAGATGAGCACATCTTGCATCTGTGCATCTTCTTCGCGAAGATAATGGACATCATTTGTGGCAACTAAAGGGATACCCGTCTCTTTACTAAGTTCAATAAGTTGTGGATTGACCCTCTTTTGTTCCGATATGCCATGGTCTTGTAGTTCTAAATAGAAGTCATCACCAAATATATCTTTGTATCGAAGTGCAGCTTTACGAGCTTCTTCGTAACGACCTAACAATAGTTGTTGAGGAACTTCACCACCCAAACATGCGCTAAGACATATAATACCTTCGTTGAAGTTACGAAGCGTGTCCAAATCAACTCTTGGTTTGTAATGGAATCCTTCCAAGTGTCCAATAGAGCATATCTTGGTTAGGTTTCGGTATCCTATCTCATTCTTTGCTAATAAGATCAAATGATAGATTGGCTGGTCCTTACGACTGCCTCTCTCCTTGCGAGAGCCTGACGTGAAATACACTTCACAACCAATAATTGGCTTAATTCCTTTACTGCGACACGCCTTATAGAACGGAATCGCACCGTACATAACCCCATGATCCGTAAGAGCCAACGCCTTCATTCCTAAATTCGAGGCCTGTTGGACGAGATCTGTAATACGTGCTGCTCCGTCTAGGAGGCTAAATTCACTATGAACATGTAGATGTACAAATGAATCCATCGTTGCCCTCCATTTCATGGTAAGTCATTATTTTTTATACACAAGACTTTCTCTTATTTTAACATATTCCAATAGGCCACGCCCATAGAATGGATAATAGCTAGGAGACAAGCGCTAGACGATCTATTATTCATGAGAGGGGACAGGTTTATGAGTACGTTTTTATCTAAGGCTATATTAGATTTCTTCATCGCCTTTGGCATTGTGCTCGGCGGCGCCATGGTTGGTGGTATGGGGGCCGTAATTTCGCTTCAACCACCCACCCAAACGATGCTCGATATCGCGGATCGAATTAAGATATGGGCTCTTGCAGCAGCCGTAGGTGGAACAATTGATCCAATGCGCGTGATTGAGAGTAACTTTTTCATAGGAAACCTATCCCCAGCAATCAAACAAATTCTATTTCTTGTATTTGCTTTTCTCGGCGCACATGCAGGCAGTGAATTAGTTAAATGGATCTGCAATGGTAGGAGATAAAGATGAGAATTCCACCTACGGTTATATTCCGTTCGAAATTAACGGCTTTTCTCGTGTTGGGGATTATCATTGGGAGTATTTTATATAATACTATTTATCACGCTAGTTACAATTCTCTTTGGCAAGAGAACCAAGATTTACTTATACGAATCAAGCAATATGAACTAGATAACAATTCCTTGAAGAAATATAGCAATCGTCAGACGGTTATCAAAGAAATTAAGATACGTGCTGAACAACAAGATCCTCCGCTAGATTCCCTTATTGAAAAAGATATATTACTTAAAGTTAGTAAAGATGTTGAAGTGTTAAGGGGCAGAAGTGTGTATGAGATCGACACCGATAGTAAATTAACTAGAGCCTTACTTCATCGTAAGACCTACATCGCTCGTGACAAAGATTACATCATCCAGATCAAGACAATGTTAGTTGCGGATAGTGTACTGCAAATATGGATTAGCATTAGTGTTGCTGTTCGCTAGCGAAGTGATATGTGATACAATACAGACACAATAACCATCTATTAAGGAGTGGAGACCACGTAATGATTTCTCTATTTAAAATAGTACTTATGGTACTAATAATCGCGACATGTATTGCTTCAGCCTATTATAGTCTTCGATCACATCGTTCCGCCGATCCAGTCGATCGAGGTGTGTTTAGCTCAATTACGAATATATTCATGGGCATTATGCTTATATTATTATCCATTACTTTCATGTTTATATTCCATGGTTCTACACCCGCTGTTATCATTGAAGCCCTATTCATGGTCTTAGGTGCATTCAATCTATTCGCAGGTATTCGTAACCGTAAATATTATACTCATCAGAAGACGAAGATCGATCATAACTAACCTTGTTCATCAACTATGATCAATGGATTGAAGTGTCATAACACCTTTACAGATCAGTGTCTCATCATGGATCATTTCAATCTCTATTTTACACATTCTACGACTCATCTCTAATAATTTGGAAGTGATCACGATTTGATCTTCAATTTGTACAGGACGCAAGAAATAGGTAGACATATGATCTAACACATAATCATTTCCCGAAATATCCTTGGTGTACTTAAATGCAGCCTGTGTCATTACGGTAGATAATATACCCTCAGAAATGGTGCCTAAATTCGTTGCCATTTGGGGGGTAATAAATCCATGGAAATACAATCGACCATCCTGATCCCGCTCCTCTGCGATACCATTCCATATCAATTGATCAAACGTCTCACCAACCTGAGCATGTTCCTGAGCATCTCTCATCGCTTGTAGAACTTCTCTACGTCTAATACTTGAGATGAGTTTGCGATTGCGGTCTACAACAGGTAAGAAGTCAATTCCTTCCCACATCATTAGTTGTGCTGCTGATGCAAGTGACGTCTGTAAGGTCGTTGTAATCGGATTTCGAATTAGAACCTTCTCGATAGATTGTCCGTCCGTTAGACTCTCAATGTCCTTATGATTCACAATGCCAAGCACACGATTCCATTCATCCGTAACCGTATACCTCTCTTCACCCAACGCATTCGCAAGTGTTCTCCATTCTGTCGTGGTGCTAGAAATTTTAAGTGTATTCATCTTCGGTTTATTCGCTACAATATCTTCAACTATCATGATTTTCTTCTTAATAATTCTATCAAAAATGGCCCGATTGATCATGGAAGCCACAGTAAATGTATCATATCGTGAAGAGAATATCGGAAGATCAAGCTCATCTGCCAACAACTTCACTTCACTGCTAATTCCGAACCCCCCAGTGATGAGTACTCCAGCACCGTGTTTAAGGGCTAATAAATGTGCATTATCACGATTACCAACGATCAATAGACTTCCAGCATCGATATATCTTATCATCGCATCGTCCTTCATTGCCCCGATAACATATTTGTGAAGATTCTTGTGAAGACCATCTCCTCCACCTAACACATGACCTTCGACAATTTCTACAACCTCAGAAAAGGTTAACTGCTCTGATATATTACGTGGTTTTTTCTCAACCCGGATGGTGCCCATTCGTTCTTTCGTAATTACAATTCCAAGGTTCTCCGCCTCCTTCACTGCACGATAAGCCGTCCCCTCACTAACTCCCATTTCTTTAGCTAGTTTCCTAACGGATATCTTTGTTCCAACTTTAAGTCTCTCAATATATTGAAGTAACTGTTCATGTTTCGTAATGGTATCGTCTCGACTTTCCATCTGTTACACCTCGCTAACATAATCTGTACTAATCTGTACCTATTATATCATGCATATTCCATAAGAAGAAATGGCATTTGAATAAACAAAAGATGAGTGCCACCGCCATTTAAAATGACTAATGTGACAACTCATCCTATTTGTTCATGACCGCAACTACAACGTTCGTCATTACCTATTATTGCTTCTCTCTTCTTGCGGCCAATTTAATTGCTTTTCAAACGACTTGGTTTGTCTAATCTGTGCAAGTTGCCTTTTCTTCTCTTCACCTACACCGAGAATAACATGCCAATGCGCACCTATAACCAGAAAGGCAAACGTTCCCCATAATACGCCGAATATGGATATCAGCGCATTTCCACTATCAAATGAAATGATAGGTAGAGCATACATTAACATCACTAAAGCAAGTAGCATGTACAAGAAATTCACGATCTTTCTCTTCTTTTTCATTCCAATGCAACTCCTTCATATCTAAATCTATATATCTAGTCTATGAAGATAGCAATTGAAATATGAGAAGAATTTAAGAAAGACTAGATATCGGACTCGTCATATAGATGTTGAAGACTATCTGTAATAATTTTATTCATATCTTCAATGATCACACTCAATCGACGCTCCGAATCAAATAAACGGCGAACATTCAGATTCATGCTCAGCACTTCATACTCTTTCTCCATCTTTTCCATTTCTTCTGGAGCGGGCATTTCACCTGTCATCATTTGTTGTTGAAGTTCCATTTGGCGCTTACGGAAATCATTCAACATTGCCTTACCTTCTGGATCCTTATTAATCATATTCATAGCTGAATTAATTTCTTTGACCTCTTCGCTATCCTTTAGTGCGTTTGCTAAATCATGTGCTTTGTCATAAACATTCATTATTTATTCCTCCTTTTTGAATTTCTCTCCAATTCTTTAGAAATGGTCAATCACCAAGGGATATATGTCCTCATATGATGAATCACATGCAATATGCACAGTCTAACTATGACTTAAGACATCAAGTTGTTGGAAGGAGACTCACGATGTCCACCAAAAAGATATCGGTCCAACTATTCAAACCAGGCATTGTGCAGGGGAACACAATCATGTTAGGCGATAAATTAATCAAATTGTGGAGACTATCCACAGATCGTCCAATACAATTAGTGTTCGGTTCCTTCAAACAGGAGTTCACTATTATCTCTGTACCCAAGAATAATGGACTACGAATCAGTGCAGTGTTAGCTAGACAACTAGGGCTTCCCTCTAAAGCTATGCTTCGAATCCATTATCATGCTGGAAGCCGGACACTACGATTAGGTCCACTAATCGGCATTATGATTAGTCGTGACTATCCCAATACGCCTAGTAATCCATTTGGTTCTATCTCCATGTTCTGTCGTGAGTTAGTGAATGCCTGTCAAAACCAAGGAGCACATGTCTACTTCTTCACGCCAGATCATATCACATCGAATACGAATAGTATTCAAGGCTGGTACTATGATGATGGTTGGCATATCACCCAAATGCCGATTCCTAATGTCGTAAATAATCGTTTGACTTCGCGGAAATTGGAGAATAAACCAAGCGTACAGCATTTTATGAGGGAAGTAAAATCCTTGCATGGCGGTCATGTTTTTAACGAGAAGTTCCTCGATAAGACCGAAGTGTTTGATGCATTAAGAAAAGAATCCAATATCCATCGTTACATGCCTGAATCACATTTATTAAATGGATACCCTGTTCTAAAGAAAATGTGTGCACAATATCCAGTTGTATTCCTAAAACCCGTTAGAGGCAGTCTAGGCAAAGGGATTATTCGTCTTTCTAAGAACTCAGACGGTACTTACCAAACCTTATCGACTACATTAGGCGGTGCACAGAAAAATATTTACGCTAATCTACCCAAATTATTCAATACAATATCCGGAAAAATGAAAACAACACGTTATCAAATACAACAAGGATTGACTCTCATCGAACATAGTAAACGCCCTGTAGATTTTCGTGCATTAGTTCAAAAGAATGGCAGTGGACAATGGAGCATCACATCTATTGTGGCACGTACAGCTGGTGGTAACCACTTTGTGTCTAATCTAGCTAGGGGTGGCAGCCTTAGCCATGTAAAAGAAGCCGTTATGAAAAGCAACATGCCCATTTCTGCAAAGAAATCTGCTGAGGCTAACCTCAAATTGGCTGCTATACAAATATCTAAAAGTCTAGACAACACAATTCCGGCCCATTTCGGCGAGTTGGGCATTGATCTAGCGATGGATACATCTGGGCGAATCTGGTTGCTTGAAGTAAACTCTAAGCCTTCAAAGAATGATAATACACCACTACATGTACAGAAGGTTCGTCCCTCTGTGAAACAACTTATTTCATATTCTCGTTTCATATCTGGATTCTAAGGAGCTGTGTCTGATGACTCCTCCATACCTTGGTTCACTTGGTATCCTTTGTAATATCAAGTCAGGAAGTCCTCCTTTTTCCGAACAGCAATACTGTCGTCGTTTAAGTCAGGCTGCTGCTAAATATGGTCTATCTGTTGTCGTCATTTGCCCAAGTTCAATTCGACTTCTTCCTCATCAAGTCAATGGATATATACTCGGTAAAGAAGGCTGGAGCGAAACCATCGTTCCTATTCCCGACGTGATTTATGATCGTTGCTTCCACAAGAAAGGATCAGACAAAAGAGCAATATCTAAGTTACTTACATCACATGAATCTCGGACACAATCACTGATGTGGGCCCGAGGATTGCCTGGGAAATGGCAAGTCTATAATAGCTTAATTCATCATCCTAATCTTATTCCCTATTTGCCCCCTACCACTTGTTATACAGGTCCGCAATCTATTGCTAAAGCCTTGGAGATGTACCACGGACAAATCTTTCTCAAACCTCAAGCCGGTTCACAAGGGAAGCGAACTTTATATGTTGAACAGACGCCTCTTAAGGATACATTCTTGATTAGAGGTAGAGATCTTCATAACCAAGATTTCCAACACATGTTCGATACGAAACGCCAAGCTTACGCATGGATTCAACGATTCATAGGAAGACGTCCTACAATCATCCAACCTTATTTATATTTAACCAACTCTAAAGGATATCCCTTTGATATACGTGTCCTGATGCAAAAGAACGCCGAAGGGCAATGGTTACTCACAGGTATGGCAGTACGACAAGGACCGATTGGTGGAATTACTTCCAATCTACATGGTGGCGGAACAGCGAGAGCAGTCCCATCATTCTTAACTGAAGCCTATGGGAATGTTGAAGCTGAACACATCATCACCATTCTTCATAAACTGTCGAATGATATTCCACCGATTCTAGAAAACCAGTTCGGTCGATTGGGAGAACTCGGTATCGATTATGGCATTGATATCGAGGGGAATGTTTGGCTACTTGAAGTGAATTCTAAGCCAGGTCGTTCATCTTTTGATCATATTGATGATCACAAAGTCGCCATTAACGCAACTGAGAATCCACTTCGCTACACTCGTTATTTATTGCTTCGACAACTTAGGAGGGTAAATTCATGAGTTTGACCTTTTGTAATGTCCATTTTTCACAACAGCCCGAGAAAGTCGTCTATATTTCAAATAATCTAATGAAAAGCCTCAAGCTGTCTGGTAAAAAAAATATTCAACTACGCTTAGGGAATGAAGTGGTTCCTGCCCGTGTAAAAGCTATTAAAAGAGGTGGTAACCATCTGTATTTAGGTTCTGGTATTCGCAATCTCATTCGTGTTCCCAAGTCAGGTGGTGTATTCCTACGTAATGTACAAGAAGACGAGTTCCAACTGGGTCCATTAATTGGTATCCTCTCCGATGGACCAGGAAATTCAACTACACAGCCTTTTAGCTCTAGAACGGGCTTCATTAAACAACTGCTAAGAGAAGGTAATAAAAAGGCATATGTCTTTGCATTTACACCTAGAGACATCAACTGGCAACAAGAAACGGTACGAGGATACTTCCTCACAGATACGGGGGTATTTACACGTAGAACTGTACCGCTTCCAGATGTCGTCTATAATAGATTGCCTAGTCGTAAAGCAGAAACAACCGCATCTATCAACCAATTAAGAGACCGGTTCGGTCGCAAAAGAATCCCTTTCTTCAACTGGAGTTTCTTCAATAAATCAGATATTTATTCACTGATCGAACATGATAATACCGTTAATCGGTACGTACCTGAGTCGCATATGAATCCAAGTACTGAAATGCTAAAGGATATGCTACATCGCCATCAATTTGTATACTACAAACCATCTGGCGGTAGTCTTGGTAAAGGAATCTATCGGATGACTTATTCCCCGAAACGTGGTTATTTCGTACGTTATCGTAAGAACAAAGGGAATGTTCTTCTACGGTTCAACAATTTCAACAGTCTCATGCGGATGTTAAATACGAAACATGGACGAATATTACAAGGGTACGTCATTCAGCAAGGAATTCGATTGATTGAAATTGATAATTGCCCCATCGATTTCCGATTCCATATGCATAAGAATGGTAGCAACCAATGGGTTGTTGTTGGTATTGGAGCCAAAAAGGCAGGCCGCGGAAGTGTCACCACACACTTGAAAAATGGTGGTTCTTTATTGACACCAGAACAAGCACTTAGTCGTAGCTTCGGAGCTCGTTCAGATGATGTACTCAAACAAGCGAAACAAGTTGCGATTGCCCTTGCTGAAGCTATCGAACTTCATCATCAACATTTACTTGGCGAGATCGGGTTCGATATTGGAATTGATCAAGATGAGAAGATATGGATGTTCGAGGCTAACGCTAAACCAGGACGGTCCATATTCCATCATCCTTCTTTGAAAATTGAAGGGAAAGCCTCGATTGAGCATATTATGGAACACTGTCTATATCTAAGTAAATTTCGCAAGAGGATTATTCAGTGAACAGCCGGAATTTAGAAGAAGTGAAACCGGTTGTTGCCATACTGACTATGCCTGATGCCATAAGAGGGTTCCGAGGCAACCACGCTAATTTTATGGACATCATTCGGACGGGGAAAGAAATGGGGTTCCCCGTCTATGTAGTCACCATCCGTGATTTGAAGTTAACTTCAACTACGGTCAAAGGCTATACACTAAATGCGAAGAATGATGATTGGGAAATCCAGCAATTCCCGCTTCCGCAGGTGATCTATAATCGAATTCCAACACGCGAAGATGAAGAGAAACCTTGGGTTCAACGTAAAATAAGAAGTTGTCTTGCACACCCAGGTATTCATTTCTACAATCCCTTTTTCTTCAATAAGTGGGACCTGTTCGAATGGTTACAAGCTTCCAAATCCACGGATTATCTCGTACCTATGACAAAGCGTTTAGTTGGACGTGTATCTCTTTCCAATATCGTTGATAGCAATCCTTACCTATATCTTAAGCCTGAAAGTGGAAAAGCAGGAAAAGGGATCATGTTGTTGAAATTTCAAAAAGATAAAAAGATGCCCTACCGATTAAAAATACAAAATAACAGAACTAGTATCACATATAAGTCAACTTCGATCCGAAGACTCTGGCTTCGTCTAAAGAAAGAGACCGGTAGCTCTCCTTATATTGTTCAGCAGGGAATTCAGCTTGCTACTGTCAATGACCGTCCATTTGATCTTAGAGTCATGGTCCAAAAAACGAGTAAAGGTCAATGGGCAGTGACTGGCGTAGGTGCTAGAATGGCTGGTCTGAAGAGCATCACAACACATGTCCCTCGCGGGGGTACTATTGAGAATCCTACAAAGTTAATCTCCAGTCTTTTTGGGTCGGATATGGCTACTGTGATTATTACTCAAATAAAAACAACTGCACTCATCATCGCTCGTCAAATTGAAAGAGCATCACGTTATAACCACGGAGAAATGTCCATGGATCTCGGGTTGGACCGTCTAGGAAAAGTATGGTTCTTCGAAGCCAATGCACGCCCAATGAAGTTCGACGAATCACATATTCGCAAAAGATCATTGGAACGTATATTTGAATATAGTGAATATCTCGTACTTCATCATAAACATCAGTAAGGAGGTGAATCGATATGCCACACCCCGTTTTAGGCATTCTGACACTTTACCTGAATGACCAAAAACAACTTGAAGAGAAATCGATCTATCAACATATGATCAAAGAAGGTAAGTCTATGGGGCTTGACATCTTCGTATTCACTCCAATGGATGTGAATAATAATAAAATTATGGCGATGGAGTATAACCCTACTAATCAGAAATGGACCCGCCGATTACGTGAATTCCCAGATATGATCTATGATCGCTGCCGCATTCAAAAGAGCTATCGTTTTGAACAATTGCTGTCCTTTCGTAGAAAATATGGGCACCTTCTATTCCTGAATCGCCCGCTTCGAAATAAGTGGACCATTCATGAGGTTCTTTCGAAAAAGGAGAGTATTCGCTCTCATTTGCCAGAAACGAAGCTAGTGAATGACTTAACAGATGTCCAACAGATGCTTAAACGTCAATCTGTCATATATCTCAAACCCATCAATGGCACGGGGGGACGCGGCATTCTACGAATTGAACGTTTGAAGGATAGTCATCATCAATATTATATTCAAGGTCGCAATCAACAACGAAAAATAATAGCACCGCAAAAAGTTCATTCGGCTACTTTAGGTTCTATTCTAAAAACATGGAATATGAATTCTCGTTATATTGTGCAACAAGGCATTCCTATTTCACTTCCGAATGGTCGTGTACATGATTATCGCATGCTTGTTCAGAAGAATAAGGAAGGTCGTTGGGAAGTAACAGGAACTGTTGGGAGAGTAGGCGCAATTCGTAGCATCACTTCTAATCTTCATGGAGGAGGCAAAGCAATCCCCATGGATGCGCTATTGTCTCAATGGATACTCAATAAAGAAACACATGAACAGGTGAAGAAGACGTCAGAAAGACTAGGCATTGAAACAGCCACTTATTTAGAACAATCCTATGGGGCATTATGTGAGCTTGCCCTTGACTTAGCTATTGATAAGAAAGGGCATGTCTACCTGCTTGAAGTTAATCCTAAACCAGCAAGAGAAGTATTCGCTAGAAGTGGACAAAAGGATATTTATCGTCAATCGATTAAGAAACCACTTGAGTATGCCTTATGGATCAATCGAACTAAGGGCAAGACTTTCAAAACAGAAACAAAAGAAACTTAATCACTATACCAATAGATATATTAAAGAAGCTGATGCCATTGTGATTTTGGTATCAGCTTCTAAGTTGTTTAGCATTTATCCAATCATTCTAGAATACTTTCTGCTGCTCCCGATCATCCTTTAGTATTTCTACAGCTTCTCTAAATCGCAATGCATGAATAATCTCACGCTCACGTAGGAACTTCAACGAATCTTGAAGATCAACATCATCCGTCAAGTCAATGAGCCATTGATATGTAGCCCTCGCTTTCTCCTCAGCAGCGATATCCTCATAAAGGTCTGCAATTGGGTCACCCTTCGCTTGAATGTATGCGGCGGTGAATGGAACGCCATTTGCATTCTCATAGAATAGAGCACTATCATGGGCAGCATAATGTGGACCGAGTCCCGCGGCTTTTAATTGTTCAACAGTAGCATCTTTGGTTAGTTTGTAGATCATGGTCGCGATCATTTCGAGATGCGCGAATTCCTCGGTGCCATAACCTTATCGGTGATATGTTTCATTATTATTGATACGTCTTTTATGTATGTTTGAATTTATTCACCTTGTCCTTTTGAAAATTGCCTTATTATGACAAACAAATTCTATATTATCTTTGACCAATCATTTCTATACTACGTTGTCTTCCCAATAGATCATATTAATCCATTGGTAGTAATAAAACAGATACATTGTTATTTTTACGATAGTTATATGCTCGAATTATATTTGTCCGAATAGCGTATGCAACCCTCTTAAAGTCATACATCATTGTCTTCATGTGTAATTCAGGCAAAAAATAATAACCTAAAATTTCTGCATTTGGGTCTAGATTGTATCGAGCAGCTATCCTATGGCAACCTTTAAATCCTAAATGCTTAAATTATGACTCACCCCTATTTGTTCAAGAATGGGTACACTTCAAGAAAAAGTGAGATTACCCAGTCTTGTTTCAATCACCCGATTAAAAATCTGACATGAAATGTGCCTATGGTTGCCTTTTACTGGCAGTTTGGAAACTTTATCAATTGCTTGAAACAGTTTTTTTGAATTAGCTCTTTATGAGTTGGGAAATGCGAAAGAATTTCTTACCTCGTATATTTTTATATGCTCGCTAATTGTTCCCAGTATGTTATAACAATCCCACCCTCTTCACGTCATTATGTCCTTCTTATCGGCTCCACCGATGCCTTTAGCTCAATCCCTAGCCTTAACATCATTCAGCATAATGTAGCAATAAAGACGTACAACTAATTCTTCCCTAAGCTACAGGATCAATTGCAACCAAATATTTCACGTCTACTTCAAACCCATTTTTCATTAGCTTGTACAATAGTCTTAACCAATGATCAAATTAATAGAGTCACTTACAAAGTAATATAAATGTCCGAACGGTGTAGAAGCATAAAGCGTCCAAAGAAAAGATCACTTCAGAACGCTCCCTCAATCCTGATTGCCTTACATCTTACGCAGGCGTATTTTCACACCATCGGATACCCGTGATTGCGGAGATGCAGGCGAATAAAAAAAGTCCAATGGAACACCGATGATTTTCGGTGGTCGCTTGGGCTTTAACGGATGATCGGGTTTCGTAGCGTATTACAATCGAATTATGTTTTTATTATTGTCGTTTGTAGTGGAAAAAGGTTTGATCAATTTTTTTAATTTGGCAGTACCCACCTTATGAATTGTATCCCCATTCACTTTATATATTACCTTTATATTAATTTCATCATCATTTCGAACTTTTACATCTTGAATTAAATTCATATAGATTTTGGCGATTTTCCCATTGAAAGTAGCATCAGGTAAAGTAAAGGGATCATCCGCTTGACTATTAGACAAAATCATTTGTTCATCAATAGATATAATGTAGGAAACACCTGAGAATTGTTTATCTTCCCCGATGACTTCCAAAGAGTGGCCTGCTACATACACAGAGTTTGAGCCTGGATACACTACAAATTCAATATCATTTATACGTAAGTCAGCTGTTGCAACGGTGAAGCTATAGACTTTCGGATCTTGACGAAGTTGGACTTGTTGATAAAAAATAATGGCAATAGTCGTAATAAGAGTAAGACATACTAATGTTAACATTATGTGTTTTCTAAACATGTTGTCTCTCCTTTTAATCACAGTATGACAGTAATAGAGAGACATATAAATGTCTCTCTATTATTTAAATTATTAACACTTAATATGGAAGTACCGAATCAACGTATAATGATCCATTTATTGCACCGAGCCAAAGTGAACAAGACGCCCCAATAGAAGTATTTACACCAGTTTTTCCCCAAGAGAAACTTAGATTAGATTTGCTAAACCAATAGCTCCGGGCTAAAGCAGATCTTCCTTTTTCCAAATCCTCGTTCGGTCTAATTATTTCTGTGCTAGGATTGTCTTCAAGTGAAAATCCATGAGCCTCTGCACCATACAATCGGAATATTTTGGACTTGTACCCATTTCCAAGGAACGCTAAGAAGAAATCAGCATACACATGGGATCTAATCAAACCAACAACTTTTTCTGTCTTGTAATCCCAGTAAGTGACTCCATATTGATCTGTTGAGCTTCCATAGGGTTGTATTCTTCCTTGATCTTTACTGGTTGTTCCAACCTCCGTACTAATCTTGACGAAGGAACCGTCAGTAAAACGGTAATATTTCTCTTGATCGCCTAATTCCGGAGTGAATGCATAAAAGTCAGAAGGGATTTGTTGTTGCATTTCAGGTTTATAAGCATCCCACAATTCATTATTTTTGACTTTTTCCATCAGCAAAACCTGTTTTTCTTCTGGTACTTGATTGTCTTCAAAGTATTGATTTAAGTCAATACCTTGCACTCCATTAACATCAGTAGCTTGAACATCACTAGCACTAACAACACCTAAAGACGAAAACAACAAGACAAGAGACATTAAAAATACTATACCTTTTTTGAACAAAACTACCATCTCCTTTACTTTTTTGTATCACAAGAAAATATTAACAATTAATTAAAAATAAGTATGTGAATATAATCACTATACGCCGAATGTATAATATCTTTGGGTATTATTCAATCTGATCATTTCTTGATGACTACCACCTTTATCGGAATGAATCATCCTAGCTCTATTCTTATATGCCTTACGAATGTCATCCCAAGAAGCGTTAGGATGAACTCCAGGTACTGAATACCACTCATTGTTTTTCAAATCGCCTGTATATTATCTTCGATTCTATTCAAACGATCACAAGCAAATACCTGTGATTGTCCATTTAATTTGAAATAGACGGCGGCTCCTGATACGCTCCCATCATAGTAGACAAATAGAAAAATGATTTATTCTACGATGAAAGAAGTCCGATTTCTATAGAGGCGAAACAGTTGGGGATAGACTAAAATACAGTTACAGATTGGGTAAGGAAATATAAAACAGATGGTCTTGAAGGATTAAAGTACTCTAGAGGATGGAAAGCTTACAACTCATCTCAGACAAACAGACCCCACGATTATCTTTAGGGTCTGTTTCCTTAATATCTTAATTTTTTCCTTAATACCCTTAATTTCTTTTCCTTAAAACACCTTTTGCTCCTGCCGATCATCCTTTAGAATCTCTATCGCCTCCCTAAAACGTAGCGAATGCACGATCTCACGCTCCCGAAGGAACTTTAGGGAGTCCTGTAGATCGACATCATCGGTCAAGTCAATGAGCCACTGATATGTAGCTCGAGCCTTCTCTTCAGCAGCGATATCCTCATAAAGGTCTGCAATGGGATCACCTTTCGCTTGAATATAGGATGCCGTAAAGGGTACGCCACTTGCGTTCTCGTAGAACAAAGCACTGTCGTGAGATGCGTAATGCGCTCCTAGGCCTACTTCCCTTAGCTGTTCCACAGTAGCATCTTTTGTTAGTTTATAGATCATCGTTGCAATCATTTCGAGATGCGCGAATTCCTCCGTACCGATGTCTGTTAATAGACCAATCACTTTATCTGGTATCGTATATCGTTGATTTAAATAACGTAATGCCGCAGCTAATTCACCATCTGCTCCGCCATACTGTTCAGATAAATATTTGGCCATCTGGGGGTCGCATTTACTCACCCTTACAGGATATTGCAACTTCTTCTCATAGACCCACATAAACAAACTCCACCTCCATTAGATTCTAAACTTGCCAAGGCCAAGGTGACTGTGACCATTGCCACGGGAATTGTGAATAGGCATGACCGAAATTCATCAGAGGTCCATATACCTCTTGGAATTGGTTCGCAAGTCGTGTTCTTTCTTGACTAAGTTGATTATATTGTTGGATGATCTTCAGATCATCAGGATGTGTATCCAGATATAAATTCAGTTCTACCAAGGCGAAATCCACCACTTGAAGCTGTTCTAGCCATTCATAATACTGTTGATCACATGCGACGTCCATTAACATTCGCCTCCTTGTGATTGACGCGCAGTATAAGGACTGTACAGCGCAGGCCAGAGTGTACCCACTCTTAAAGCCTCTGAGAGACTATACTGAGGCCAACCTACGGGCTGAAATGTTATGAATTGATTAGGTGGGATAACATATGTTCTACACAGCATGGGTGGACAGGGATCAAAGGGACCAACAAATGGTCGATAACTTCGTAATTCTGTATTCAATAAAAGCCTCCTCCTTTAGTTTCGAATTTGTAATCCTTACCATCTCTTCGTAAATAGCATATGACAATAGCCCAGAAAATGAACTGAAAAGTAACAAAAAAACTTCTTAGCTTGGACGAAGAAATACCTTCATCCAAGCTAAGAAGTCCAAAAAAGACAATGCTCTACATTTCACTATTCATATGAGCTTTCTTTCGCTCGAAGAATCATAACACGAGTAATACGTAATCGCGTTGCTTCTTCGACTTGAAATATTAAATCACCTATCTGCACTTGTTTACCTTTGGTAGGGATTCCTTCAAGTACTTTAAATAACCATCCACCAATGGTATCCACTTCATCATCATCTATGATAACACCTGTCATATCATGCACAGCCTCAATTAACATTCTACCTTCAACAGAAATAACATCACCATTAATTTCTATACTTTCGCGTTCATTCTCAAATTCATCGTATAAATCTCCTACGATTTTTTCGAGAATTTCTTCAGCTGTTAACATGCCTGCAGTCCCACCGTACTCATCGACTACAAGTGTAAGCTGGGCATGTTTCTTCTGCATTAAACGAAGCACATGGCTGATCTCCATAGATTCAGGTACGTTTAATATGGGGCGGATTATGGAGGTAAGATCCTCTTGTTGATCCCTGTCTGCAAGGAGTAAATCTGTAATGTGAATAAACCCCAATATTTCATCCTTATCTTCTAATGCAACGGGGTATCGTGAGTGTTTCGTTTCACTGATAATTCTTATATTCTCTTCAAGAGAAACATTGGTATATAAGCATACCATATCTGTTCTAGGTAACATTACCTCACGAGCTAACAGATCTGAGAATTCAAATATGTTGTCCATGAGCTTCATTTCATCTTTATCAATAACACCGCTTCGAGCACTTTGATTCATAAGGATTCGAATTTCTTCTTCCGAATGTGCTGCTTCCAACTCACTTGCTGGTCGTATTCCAATCAGACGCAAAAGTGCGTTAGCAGAAGCATTCAATACCCAAATAATCGGAAAGAATACTTTGTAGAAAAAGATCAATGGCGCTGATAGAGCAAGAGCTGTGCTCTCGGTTCTCTGAATTGCAATCGACTTCGGTGCTAATTCTCCCAGAACAATATGTAAGAAGGTAATAATACTAAACCCAACAGCTACACCTACAGTTGTTATTAGAGTTGCATCAGTCACACCTAATTGATACATAATTGGTTTAACTAGAAGCTGTGATATCGCCGGCTCGCCAATCCAACCAAGACCCAACGAAGTGAGTGTGATTCCAAATTGTGTCGCTGACAGATAGGAGTCAAGTTTATTATTTACTTTTAGCGCATATCCCGCTAGTTTATTTCCTTCACTGACTAATTGAGCTATGCGTGTCTGACGTATTTTCACAAGTGAAAATTCGGCTGCCACGAAAACCCCATTTAATAAGACAAGGATTAATACTAGGGAAATATTCAATATAAATTCGCCAAGCGCAAATTCGGATTCCAATATGAACCCCTCGTTTCTATAGATTGTTCGCTGTTCTTAATTTAAAATTTACGTCCTTATAATACATGTCTGCGACTAACAAGTTAGGCCCACAGCAGCTTACTGCATCACAATGACAATTGACACTTTCATTTAACGGGTGTCCATTGGCCCATTTATCAAAGACATGATCAAGCATCTCTGTCTTAATATTTCCAAAAGGGGGGATTTCAGCAAAATCAGTTACATACACATCTCCAGAGAACAAATTCACATTCACTCGATTACGACCATCCGGGTCATTTCGAACAGTAACATGACGAGACTCCTGAAGTCGACGAAGAAGATTGATGTCCTCTATCGACGGATTACATGCATAGAACGGAAGCGTTCCGAATAACATCCAAATGCTCTCATCGCGTGAATCAAGTAAACTATTTATGCAATTGCGCATATCTTCTAGGGATAATACAGGTAAATTCGAGGCGAAACTCGACGTATACATCGGATGTATTTCATGACGTTTACATCCCATTTCTACAATTAATTGATGAATTTCATCCATTTTGTGATGTGTTCTATGGTTAATCATTGATTCGGCAGATATATACATACCTGAATCACTCAGCTTCCGCGTGTTTTCAACCATCGTATTATATAACCGATATGCGGCTTCTTTACTCACAGGATTTGCACTGTTTGCGAATCCAATCTCATGAAAATCGTCACCGTTCAAATAATTAAATGACATATGCATGACATCGAGATAGGGTAATAACAAGTCATATCGATCCATCCCCATCGTAAGATTGGAATTAATCTGAGTCTTCACACCACGTTCACGTGCATATTTTAATAGTGGGACAATGATTTCTTCAACTGTTTTCTTTCTGAAAAGTGGCTCGCCGCCAGTCATACTTATCGTCTCTAAGTGCTCCACTTCGTCTAGTCTTCTCATCATAAGATCAAGCGATAAAGATTCAGATTCCTTCATCACTAACATCTCACCTACTGCACAATGTTCACACCGCATATTACATAAATGGGTAACTGTCATCTCTACACTCGTAAGAACATGTTTACCATGCTTTCGAAGGGAATGTATCGGCTCCCAAGGATCATAACTCGAAGAAATTTGTTGTAGTTCTAGTGTGTTACCAAGCATTGTATTCATATTTACCACCTTAATCCATTTCATATTTATTCATTTATATCATATCACGATGCAATACTTACCGCATTCATTCAATATCCCCTATTGTACTGACAAAAAAACCACGTAGTATCGATTAGTTTACGACAGTGGTTATACTTCTAGTCCACTGTCGTAATTCCCTGTTCGATATCGCGGTTTCATACAATTATCATTAAAGCACTATTGTGCTAATGTGATGGGAGTCTCCATTCCCTCCACATGAGTAATAATCGTGGATAGCACTTTAGTTAAATCTAAGTCATAGGGACATTTTAGTAATTCCCCCTGGCAGTTAGACATAATACGAACGACAGGACGATGTGGCAACATGGGATCAATCTTACACACAACCCCAGATTCACCTGTACTGAGTCGAACACCTATACCTGGTGGATAGATAGCTACTTTATCACGGAATATCTCTAACATATGCTGATCATACAATGTACCTGAACCCCCATACAATACCTCCACTGCCTGATGTGGTAGCATCGCAGGCTTATATACACGATGTGTTGTCATCGCATCAAAGGAATCTGCCAATCCGAGTAATTGAGCGAATTCATGGATTTCAGAGCCTTTCAGACCCCGAGGGTATCCTGTTCCATCAAGTCGTTCATGATGTTGCAGAGCACAATGCGCAGCAAGTAGCGGAATATCCGATTCATCTTTTAATATCTTATAACCAATATCTGCATGTGACTTCATTTGTTGATATTCCTCATCAGTAAGCTTGCCCGGTTTCATCAATATTTTAAGAGGTATTTGTGTCTTCCCAATATCGTGTAACAATGAACCCATACCTAACACCTTTAGTTTATCTTGATTCATACCGCTAGCTGCACCAAGGATCAAAGTATATACACATACATTTAATGAGTGTTTATATAAGAATGAATCCGTAGTATTCATATCCATAAGCATAATCATCGGTAATTCTTGACTACGTAGATCGTCTAAGATCGAATCCATCACTGCTGAGAATTGTCTACCTAGATGACGGTACCCTTTTACAGGAGTAGAAGAACTAGTTGGTGAGGATATTTGTTGGAAGCTTGTACGAATCGCTTTCATGGCTTCGCGGCGTGTCTCTTCATGCAAGACCTCCGGAATAATAATATCTTCTGTCCATTTATCCTGAATATATATAAAGCCAATATCTAATTCTTTCAATCTTCGAATAAGAGTACCCGTTAACTCCACGCCTTCTGCCAATAGAGTTACCCCTTCGGTGCTATATATCTTTTTTCCAATTTTCATTCCGTCTTGAAGCTTGTTTACAGGTACTAGTCGCAAGGTGTACCCTCCTACATAAAGAATGGTCATTATTATCTACGAAATCATTACGAAATTCCATCAAATTGAATTCGATATTATCTTGTTAGTTCAAAATGAATATCCAAAAAATAGCCGCAAGGACAAAACGATATATCGCAAAATGTGTCAGTCGAATACGCTGGATGAGCTTCATAAATACTACAACAACGACATAGGCAACTATAAATGAGATCAAAAACCCAATCGCAAAGAAGCCAATTGTCTCACTATTAAAATATCGGTAAGAATCAAGTAATTCATAACCCGAAGCAGCACACATAATTGGAATGGCAATTAAAAAAGAGAAATCAGCTGACGCTTTATAGCTGACGCCACTTAGCATCCCCCCTGAGATTGTGGAACCTGAACGTGAAAATCCAGGCCACAGCACAGAGATAATCTGGTACATACCAATCATAAATGCCTGTTTGTATGTTAAATCATCTAGCTCATGGGCGGTTATCGTTATTTTGGATTTGTTAAACCATTCGGCAAAAATCATAAATATACCACCGGCAACCAATGCCCATACAACAGTATTTGCATTAAATAAACTTTTGATAAAATCTCTAGCAAAGAATGCAACAATAAGTGCCGGTGAGATTCCTAGAATAACATGCCATAAATCAAGCTTTTTACTTCGTTGGCTTACATTTAGAGATACCTCTTTATATCTATTCAAACCAAGTAAGCTTAATAAACGATTCCAGTACACTATTGCAATCGCCAAGATAGCTCCCAGTTGAATGACTATTTCAAAGGTCTTCATGATGTCCGTTTGATCGTTAAACCCCATTAATCTTGATGTTAATATCATGTGACCTGTTGATGACACAGGAATGAACTCCGTGATCCCTTCTACAATTCCAAGAATAATTGCTGTAATGATATCCATGTAACCCTCCCTAAATATGTATCCATTGAATTCAATATTCTAGTATAATATGTATGCTCAATAGACTAGCTTATTCCATCTATATACATGAACCACCTTTGATTTACTTGTCTAATATTACAACATCCGACAGAACTCAACAAGCCATTTGGCGAAAAAATTACATTATTTTCATGAATCAAATTCTTTTACCAATTGATTGCTAATTTTTACAATAATAATGTTGGAATTGTGTAAAATTATGCTTCAAATTTCCCCCTATACTATCGATATTTATTGTAATTCCATTTTCTTCTTGATATGATAGACTTATTGCAATACCTTACGAGAGGAGACTTTACTTGAGACTACATGTCACGGATCTAAGCGCTGGAGATATCTTAGAAGTTGATACTTTCAATAGACATGGCCTGCACGTATTACAAAAGGACACTACATTAGGATCACCAGAGATCAGTAAGCTCATGCAACATGGGATTGATTATGTTGATGTCACAGTTTTCAGTAAAGAAGAGGCACTTAAAGAACTAACAAAAAAGGAAGAGGCTTTAGCTAGAGCCAAACCCAATATTAAGCAAGCTGTCGATGGTTTTGAGAATATATTTTTAGAAGCAATAAGTACGGGAACTGTAAATAATACCGTTATTGACGATGTTATGCATCCGTTAGTTGACCAGTTACGCGAAAATAAAGATGTAGTTTCTTTATTGTTAGTACTTGATCAGGAAGATGACTATACATATCAACACTCCATGCAAGTTGGCATGTTATCTTATTATATTGCTACTTGGCTTGGTTATTCAAAGAAAGATGCTTATACATGTGGCAAGGCAGGATATCTACATGATATCGGTAAATGCCGAATTCCTCCTGAAATACTTAATAAAGCGGGTAAGTTAACACCTGAAGAATACGAGATCGTTAAACTTCATACTACCTATGGGTACGAAATCATACGAAATTCTTCGATGGACGAAGTATCCGCTCTTGTTGCTCTGCAACATCATGAGCGTGATGATGGTAGCGGTTACCCTCTTCAGATTAATGAACACAATATTCACCCTTTCTCTCAAATCACTGCTGTCGCTGATGTGTTTAGTGCGATGACGACACATCGTGTATATCAGTCAAAACAAGAATTATTAACTGTACTTAAAGAAATATTTAGTCTTAGCTTCGGTAAATTAAATGGTAAACCAACACAAGCTTTCATCCGACATATGCTTCCTAATTTCATTGGTAAAGAAGTGATTTTATCCTCTGAAGAGGTAGGAACAATCATCATGAACAATAATCAAGATTTCTTCCGTCCTCTCGTTAAGGTAGATACTAACTTTATAGACCTGTCCATTGAACGTCATATAT
The DNA here is from genome assembly GCF_054373195.1 of Paenibacillus sp. CMAA1364. Classification (NCBI taxonomy): domain Bacteria; kingdom Bacillati; phylum Bacillota; class Bacilli; order Caryophanales; family Paenibacillaceae; genus Paenibacillus; species Paenibacillus sp. CMAA1364. The sequence goes on from NZ_JBITNB010000023.1 coordinate 28,167, forward strand.
CTATTAAACAAATCATCGCTTAGTTGAATTGAACTAGCAGTAAGTTATATCTCTGAAGTGCACCCCAATGATTAGATACCACTAACCATTGGAGTGCACTTCTTTGTGTCCAACTAATAATAAAGACTGTACGCATACATGGCTGCGGCGTATTTTTCATTCTCTGCACAGTAATTTCACAGCACTATCGTCTTATTGCACAATAAAAAATAGGAGACGAACTGGATAAGTTCGTCTCCTACACATGTATAGCGATTTACCCGATAGAACCTTCCATCTCGAACTTGATGAGACGATTCATCTCAACGGCGTATTCCATCGGCAATTCTTTCGTGAATGGCTCGATGAAGCCCATGATAATCATTTGAGTAGCATCAGCCTCAGTAAGTCCACGGCTCATTAAATAGAAGAGTTGTTCTTCAGAAACCTTAGATACGGTAGCTTCATGCTCCAATATAATATTATCATTCATAATCTCATTATATGGAATTGTATCCGAAGTGGATTCGTTATCTAGAATCAACGTATCACACTGAATATTAGCCTTAGCTCCTGATGCTTGACGCCCGAAGGAAGCAAGACCACGATAAGTGACCTTACCACCATGCTTACTGATGGATTTAGACACAATCGTTGATGTCGTATCAGGTGCCAAATGAATCATTTTGGCTCCGGCATCTTGATGCTGGCCTTTACCTGCAATAGCAATGGACAGTACCATTCCTTTTGCTCCACGTCCCTTAAGTATAACAGATGGATATTTCATCGTAAGTTTAGAACCGATATTACCATCTACCCATTCCATCGTAGCATTTTCTTCTGCAACAGCACGCTTCGTTACAAGGTTATAAATATTCGGCGCCCAGTTCTGAATCGTTGTATAACGCACTCGTGCGTTCTTCTTACAAATAATTTCTACAACAGCACTGTGCAGAGAATTCGTACTATATATAGGAGCTGTACATCCTTCAACATAGTGTACATGACTATCCTCATCAGCAATAATCAACGTACGTTCGAATTGTCCCATATTTTCAGAGTTAATACGGAAGTAAGCCTGTAGAGGCATTTCACATACAACACCCTTAGGTACATAGATAAAGCTTCCACCTGACCATACCGCACTATTCAATGCAGAGAACTTGTTGTCAGTTGTCGGAATAACCGTACTGATGTATTCCTTAACAATCTCTGGATGCTCTCTAAGTGCTGTATCCATATCCATGAAGATTACACCTTGATCTTCAAGTTCTTTCTGCATACTATGATAAACAACTTCTGATTCATATTGTGCAGATACACCCGCTAGAAACTTCTGCTCCGCTTCTGGAATGCCCAGCTTATCAAATGTTTCCTTAATTTCAGATGGAACCTCTTCCCATGTCTTCCCTTGCTTGTCTGAAGCTCTAACAAAGTACTGAATTTCATTGAAATCCAAGTCATCCATGTTACCACCGAAATTCGGCATAGGCATCTTCTCGAACTGTTCTAATGCTTTCAGACGGAAATCAAGCATCCATTCTGGTTCATTCTTAATTCGAGATATTTCCATGACAATTTCACGCGTTAATCCTTTTCCAGTCTTAAAAATAGATTCATGTTCATCGCGAAATCCATATTTATATTCTTCTAACTCAGGTGATTTCTTAGCCATATTTATTCATCTCCCTATCATAATTTGTTGAACTGTTCCTCATCAATCACTTTGCGTAGTGCATTCCAAGATAGCGTTGCGCATTTAATGCGTGCAGGGAACTTATTCACTCCAGATAAGGCTTCAATATCTTCGTATTCATCAAATTGAACATCGTTACCTAACATAAGCTCTGAGAAACGAGCAATCATTTCCTTCGCTTCTTCTAGTGTCTTGCCTTTCACTGCAGCTGTCATCATCGATGCAGAAGACATACTGATGGAACATCCATCGCCGGTATATTTCGCATCTTCCACTATTCCATTATTCACTTTAAGTTGTAATGAAATTTTGTCGCCACATGTAGGATTATTTAGATCAACCGTTATCGCATCCTCTTCAAACTTCCCTTTATTACGAGGATTCTTATAATGATCCATAATTACCTGACGGTATAAGTCATCAAGTTGCATGTCCGAAGTACTCCTTTGTCTGGATTAAGGCACTAACAAGACGATCAATATCTGATTCTGTATTATACAAGTAGAAGCTTGCACGTACGGTCGAATTCACTTCTAACCAACGCATTAACGGTTGGCAACAATGATGTCCCGCTCGAACTGCTATTCCACTTGCGTCCAATACTGTAGCTACATCATGAGGATGAACGTCATTTAAATTAAAAGTAATCAGACCAACTTCACGCTTGCGTGGTCCATATAATGTAATTCCATCTATCTCAGATAGACGATCCATCGCATACGTCGCTAATTGAATCTCATGGCGCTCAATACGATCAAGTCCAATGTCTTCAAGGAAATCTATAGCAGCACCTAATCCTACAGCACCTGCTATAATAGGCGTTCCGCCTTCGAACTTCCAAGGAAGTTCTTTCCAAGAAGAGTCGTACAGACCCACATCATCGATCATTTCTCCACCAAATTCAACGGGTTCCATGAACTCAAGCAGTGCCTTCTTACCGTAAAGCACACCGATACCCGTTGGACCACACATCTTATGAGATGAGAATGCGTAGAAGTCGCTATCTAAATCTTGCACATCCACTTTCATATGCGGAACGCTTTGAGCCCCATCTACTACAAGAATAGCACCATGGCGATGAGCAATCTCTGCAATTTGTTTAATTGGATTGACGACTCCCATGACATTAGAGACATGTGCAATGGATACAATTTTAGTCTGAGCAGTGACTGTTTTCTCTACTTCAGCTAGATCAACCGATCCATCGGTTTGTAATGTAATATATTTGAGCGTGGCACCGGTTGCTTTGGCCACCTGCTGCCACGGTATGAGATTACTATGATGCTCCATAGGTGTAATCACAATCTCGTCGCCTTCGCCACATACTGCACGAGCATATGAAGTCGCTATGATATTTAATGCTGAAGTCGTTCCACGGGTGAAGATGATCTCTTGTGTACTCTTCGCATTGATGAACTTAGCTACCTTTTCACGAGCACCTTCATACGCATCCGTAGCACGGCTACCTAGCGTATGAACTCCACGATGGACATTTGCATTATCCAACTCATAATAATGCTGCAGTGCATCTATCACAACACGAGGCTTTTGAGAAGTAGCTGCACTATCCAGATACACTAATGGATGTCCATTGATCTCCTGCTGCAGTATAGGGAATTGCTCGCGAACGTCTAAGTTCATCGTCCTAGCTTCCTTTCTACAAGAGATTGAAGTTGAGTCCGTAAGCCTTCCAGTGGAATCTGCGATACTACCGGAGCAAGGAAACCATAAATAATTAATGCTTCTGCTTCACTACGTGTAATACCACGAGACATTAAATAGTACACTTGCTCAGCATTTACTTGTCCAACTGATGCTGCGTGACCTGCCGTTACGTCGTCTTCATCAATAAGAAGCAATGGATTCGCATCCCCACGTGCTTTAGGGCTAAGCATTAACACTTTCTCTGTCTGCTGACCGTCCGCTCCGGAAGCACCATGCTCAATCTTCGTAATGCCATTGATAATAGCTGTAGATTGCTCACGCAATACAGCACGTGTGATCATTTGGCTTGGCGTATTCTTACCGAAATGTTGCGCTTTAGTTGTGTAATTGAGCTTCTGGGCACCTGAACCAACAGCAATAATCTTAGAATCAGAAGAAGATCCATTTCCTTTGAGGATAGAATTCGTATCACTCATTGTATTTCCATCATTCATCTCACCAACGATCCATTCAATCACTGCATCATTGTCTAAGATTGCCCGACGATAACTAAGTTCGGTCACTTGTTCGCCAAGTTGATGCACTGTTGCGTAACGAACTTTGGCACCTGATTTCGCGAATACTTCAACCGATCCATTATGAACGACAGATCCACCAAGATCGCCTGATACATAGTTATCTACATAAGTTACACTACTGTTCGTATCTGCAACAATTAATATATGTGGTGCAAATGTTGCCTGCCCTTCATCCGTTAGAAAAATCGCTTGGAGAGGTACAGTTACTTCAACATTCTTAGGTACATATAGGAATACTCCGCCGTTCCAAAGAGCAGCGTGTATAGCTGTAATATAATTCTCATCCATTCCAATCGCCTTATGAAGATAAGTCTTCACTAAATCTTCATGCTTACTAGCCGCTTTATGAAGATCCATAAAGATAACCCCTTGAGCTTCTAATTCAGCAGAAAGATTCGTATATACTACGCCAGAATTATGCTGAACAATAAGACTGTCTTGTAATCCTTGATCCTTAATCAATCCTTGTAGCATATCTGGAAGTTGATCTACAGATTGGATGACAGTTGAATCTTGATACGCTCCATATGCTTGCGTGTCCCACCGATCAATTCTCGTCTTCTCTAGACGAGGAAGTTCCAATTGACTTGCTAACTCCAATCCTTTTAGACGTAATTCAGTTAGCCAGACTGGCTCTTGATTACGATTAGATATCGTTGTTATACTTTCGGCATTAACCGGAAGAATGGTTTCTGTTGTCATATCAATGTCCTCCTCCCGTTATATTTATGCTTCTTGTCCTACAGTTTCATCTTCAATACCAAGCTCCGTCTTTATCCAATCATATCCGTCTGCTTCCAAACGCTCCGCTAATTCAGGTCCACCCGATTTCACGATAACACCTTGCATCATAACGTGAACGAAATCTGGTTTAACATAGCTTAATAGACGTTGATAGTGGGTAATAATTAAGAATCCACGATCTTCATTTCTCATCGCATTAACGCCGTTTGCAACAATTCTAAGTGCATCTATATCTAGACCGGAGTCAATTTCATCAAGGATTACTAGTTTCGGATCTAACATCATCATTTGAAGGATTTCATTACGTTTCTTTTCTCCACCAGAGAAACCTTCGTTCAAATAACGATGAAGAAACTCAGGGTTCATTTCGAGTTCTTTCATCTTCGCTTCCATTTGACGGATGAATCTAATTAAGGAAACTTCGCTTCCTTCCTCGCGGCGAGCATTCATTGCACTGCGAAGGAAATCCGAGTTCGTTACACCACTAATTTCGCTTGGGTATTGCATTCCAAGAAAGAGACCCGCACGAGCACGTTCATCCACATCCATCTCAAGTACATCTTCCCCATCCAATAACACTTTCCCCTCGGTTACTTCATACTTAGGATGTCCCATCAAAGCAGAAGCTAACGTACTTTTACCTGTACCATTTGGACCCATGATGGCATGAATCTCTCCACCTTTTATTTCCAAGTTGATACCTTTCAGTATTTCTTTACCTTCTATTGATGCTTTAAGACCTTCAATGACGAAATTTGTAGTCATATTTATTGTTCCCTCCGTTTTTTGTTATTGTTAAAAAAAATGAAAACTATATTTGAAATGGATTTATATCCCCAATCTCAAGTATTAGTTATGTTCTTTATACTCATTCTAAACTAAATCCGTTTGATTCTCAATGATTCTCACTTAATTCTTTTTTATCATCTTATTATAGATAGGTAATATAACTATATATATATATAAATTGGGCTTGGCCAAGTAATTCAGCCAAGCCCAATAATCAACAATTATTGATATCCATATAGGTTGTTAATATTATGCAGAATATGAGCGAAGCATCCACATATGCTTTTCGAAATCACCTTTGATTGCAACTAACATATCAGCAGTTACAGCATCATCGGATTTCTCAGCTAAATCAATGCCATCTACCAATTCTTCCGTAATTGTAGCAAGATCTTCAATCAAAATCTGAACCATTTTGCTTGCGTTCTCTTTACCATTCGCTTCTTGAATGCTTGTCATCTCAAGAAATTCTTTCATTGTCGCTACTGGACTTCCTTTGATCGTCAATAAACGTTCAGCGACTGTGTCCATTTTTAGAGTAACGTCATTATACAATTCTTCGAACTTCACGTGTAATGTGAAGAAGTTCTCCCCTCGCACATACCAATGAAAATTATGAATCTTTACATATAATACATTTAAATTAGCAACTTGTAGATTCAACGCTTGTTCCAAAGTCATTTTTTGAGATTTAACTAAAGTAGCCTTTGCCATATTAATCGCATCCTTTTCTATTTAATGATTTATATATCCTTGACTCCTATCTTATATCTTACCCCCATTCATTGCTATTTGAAACATCACATAGACACTTACATTATTTTCCGCCTAAATTCGATTATAATTGTGGACTGTCATCCACAATTAGTAAGCAACGAAGACTTTTTTTTCTCGCATAATAATGGTATAGTCTAATGGCTAAACAGATTTTAATGATAGGATGGGTGACATATGGATAATACACAAGACAACGGGGATATAGGCTTTTTATTCAGTGTCGACATCTTAATCAAGAACCAATCTAATGCTAAGGCACTTCAATTATTGATTGAAATGATGAATCAAAGTGACGATGTTTTGGACTTCAGAGTTAAATCTGGAATTAAGCTGGGCGGAATTATAGATACTCTTCTTGAATTAAAGAAGAAGCCACACTCCACTCAATCCAATATATCTAACTCCACCGCATCTAAATACAAGAAAATTGGCAACAGCGAAAAAGCTTCGACTGTCATTCGGAAAGTTGAACCCATAATTCAACAACCCATTGTCAATCCTACTGATTCAAAACTTAATAATATTGAAGATCCTAAGATCTGGATTAGAGCTTGTATTAAAGATAATCGATTGGTACATTTGACAGCTAATCGTCTGGGTAAAGTGATGACTCTTCCATGCCGAATATTAAATTTAGATGAAGAGAAGCAATTTATTAATGTTTATCACGTCGATGAGAAACAAGTTTATTCATTCAATTTGAATGAGATTGACTCATTTGATCATTAGTATGTTTAGTCACACTCCACTCAAAGCCACCATTACAACAAATGACCAAGCCAAAGAGTATCATTTTGGCTTGGTCATTTGTTGTAAGCAATACTTCTTTATCTTATTTCCTTCTTGCTTCCTGCAACGGATAACAAACATAACCAACCCGCAATAAAAGCAACCCCACCAATAGGTGTAATGGCTCCCAACACTTTAATGCCCGTCATACTTAAGATATATAAACTCCCAGAGAAGATCATAATTCCAACTATAAACAAATTACCAGCCCATTGTAATTTTTTAGATTCACCCATCTGTCCAACCATTAATCCAACAACCAGAAGTGCGAGACCATGAATCATATGATACTGTACAGCTGTCTGATAAATCTCCATAGCTTCTTTACCTATTCTAGGCTCTAACAAGTGCGCACCAAAAGCACCAAAAGCAACAGAAAGAGCCATTAGGATCGTTCCCCATTTCATGAAGCGTTGTTTCATGTGTATCTATCCCCTTTAACCATTTTCTAACATACTTCCATTATGATAGTCCATTGAGAAATGAATTGCCACCTTTCTAGTGATGCGCTACACTTTTATTACAATCCTTGATTTTTCCTCTCAAATATGGAAAAGTATTAGTATAATGTAACCTGTTAAGGAGGATCACATGCCAAATATTAAGATTTTTGCTGATAGCACTAGCGATTTACCCACATCATGGATTGAACAATTCAACATTGGCATTGTACCTTTATATGTCGTCTTCGGAGAAGAATCCTTGAAAGATGGCGTTGAAATATCCCCTACGGATTTATACCAGAGAGTCTCAGAGAATGGCGTTTTACCTAGAACTGCTGCACCCTCTCCTGCTGATTTCATAGCTGCATTTACTCCCTACACAGAACAAGGAGATCAGATTCTGTACATAAGTCTCTCGTCAGAACTATCTTCAACCTATCAGAACGCTCTAATCGCAGCCGCAGAATTCCCCGCAGATCAAATAGCTGTCTTCGATTCTTTGAATTTATCATCTTCCATTGGACTTCTTGTTATGAAAGCAGTTCATGCCGCTAGCTCAGGTCAACCATTACGAGATATTGTTTCTCTTCTGGAAGCTGTGAGACCTCAGATCGAAGCTGAATTTGTTGTAGATACTTTAGAATATTTGTATAAAGGCGGACGCTGTTCTGGTATGCAAAATCTTATCGGGAGTCTTTTAAAGATCCGTCCTATCATTAAAGTATCAAATGGAACGATGACACCCGCCTATCGAGTTCGCGGTAAACGCGAGAAAGCTGTGGAGATGTTATTACAGAATGCACTAGATAAGAAAGATCTCATGGATCATGATCTAATTCTTGTTGTTCACTCTTTAGCACAAGATGATGCCATTCTTCTACAACAAAGTCTTCAATCCCACACCACAGCCGAAGTAGCTATTGCCACCGCAGGTTGTGTCATTTCTTGTCATTGTGGACCTCAAACGATTGGTATTATGTACGCGAAGAAAACACAATAGCACTAAGTCAATATGAACGATTTCTCTGGTCTATCTTAGACTAGGAAATCGTTTTTATTTATTCCGGTTCTCCCCTCACATATCATGTCTTTCATTGAATATACATACTTAACATCTATTATAATTAATCCATGTGAGGGGGCTACGTTATATCCATGTCACACCAACATAATTCATTTGTCGTATCACGGGAAGACTGGTCGCTACATCGTAAAGGTTATCAAGACCAAGTTAGACATCAACAGAAAGTACGAGATATTATCAAAAAGAATCTCCCCGATCTCATTACAGAAGAGAATATCGTTATGTCTGATGGTAAACAAATCATCAAAGTTCCAATTCGAAGTTTAGATGAATATCGTTTCATTTATAATTATCAGAAACAAAAACATATTGGGCAGGGTGATGGAGACAGTCAAGTTGGAGATGTGCTTGGTCGTGAACCTATTCAAAAGCCTGGCAAAGGTGATAAGGCGAGTGATCAACCCGGGGTAGATACTGTGGATACAGAGATTAGTATTGAAGACATCGAGAATATGCTCTTTGAAGAATTAGAGCTACCACACTTACAACAGAAAGATAAAGAACAAATCGAAACGCATAAGATAGTCTTTAGTGATGTGCGAAAAAAGGGCATGATGTCTAATCTCGATAAAAAAAGAACGATCCTAGAAAACATACGGAGAAATGCTACTGCAGGGGTTCCTGGAATTCACGGTATTAATCCAGATGATTTGCGTTATAAGACATGGGATGATGTCGTAGTTCCCGAATCCAATGCTGTGATTATCGCGATGATGGATACTTCTGGTTCCATGGGCGCCTTCGAGAAATATTGCGCACGCAGTTTCTTCTTCTGGATGAATCGATTCTTAAGAAAGCAATACGAGAAGGTTGAGATTGTCTTCATTGCACATCATACCGAAGCTAAAGAAGTAACGGAGAATGAGTTCTTTACACGTGGTGAAAGTGGTGGAACGATCTGCTCATCTGCCTATCTAAAAGCACTTGAGATCATTGATGAGCGATATCCCCCTTCAAAATTCAATATTTATCCGTTTCATTTCTCAGATGGAGACAATTTATCATCAGATAACGATCGATGTGTAAACCTTATCGCTGAATTACTCAAAGTGAGCAATGTATTCGGTTATGGTGAAGTTAATCAATATAATAGAAGCAGTACATTGATGTCTGCCTATCGCAATATCAAAGTTGAGCAATTTATGCATTATGTAATCAAAGAACGAGGAGAAGTATATCAGGCTTTAAAGAGTTTCTTCCAAAAGAAATAATAATACGAATTACAATGGCAGACCAAGGAGAATATCCTTGATCTGCCATTGTTAAGATGTTGTCTAAGTCTAATCTACTTATCGTTATATTACTTTTCTCTTCACTACAACAAAAGGTGCCCGCTCATGTCCTATTAATGTTCTATCTGCTTTCACGATAACATCCTTATCCATAATGGCATGATCAATCGATGTATTCTCGTGAATCACACCATTCTGCATAATAATACTATTCTTTACGGATGCTCCTTTATGGATATGAACACCACGAAATAGAATCGAATTTTCCACGTTACCTTCAATGACACAACCATTAGCAACCATAGAGTTACTTGTCTGTCCACCTGTAATATAGCGTGTCGGTGGCTCATCCTTAATCTTCGTATAGATCAGACCTGGCTTAAAGAATAAGGATCTCCAGATATCCGGATTCAAAAGATTCATACTATGTCTATAATAACTATTCAACGTATTAATGATACCTAAGTACCCTTGATAAGCGTATCCATAAATATTCAGACGATTCATATTTGTACGTATAACATCCTTCATGAAGCTCTGATGACCTTCGGCTAAGGATGTTTCTATTAATTCTAACAGTAAGCTTTTCTTAAGAAAGAACATTTCCATAGATAAGTTATCTCCATGCGGCGATGCACTAGGCTCCCACATCGATGTGACTTTACCATGATCATTCATCTCAATACGAGTCGAATATGAATCGAAATCCCTTGATTCTTTATACAATACCGTAATATCTGCTTGCATATCATGGTGAAAACGCTCAAGTCCACTAAAGTCAATGTTACACACCATGTAACTACGTGAGATAAGTACATACTCCTCACTACTGCGATGTAGATAATCTCGATGCGCATTTAACATATGCAAATCTCCATTCGCAGGATCCACCCCTTCTTTCATTGGCGGTAGAATAAACAAACCCGATCTTTTACGATCTAAGTCCCATTCTTTTCCAGAACCCAAATGGTCCATTAATGACCTATATTTCGTATGTGTAAATATACCTACATTCGTAATGCCAGAGTTAACCATACTCGACAGAATGAAATCGATTAATCGATAACGACCAGCAAATGGAACTGAGCTCATATTACGATGATACGTAAGCTCCCCTAATTGATCTGGTTCATTCACCAAATTGATAATTCCCATGACATTTTTCATGTTGGCATCTGCTCCTTCATGGATAAGAATTCGGAAGGAATCGATTCATGATTCCCAACTAACGTGACTTCTTCACTGTCAAGTGAACCTATTATACTTCTATCTCCTATGATAGAGCCTTCCCCTACGATTGATTTATAAATTTTAACATCTTTACCAATCTTAGCATTTGGCATAATGACAGAATCAACAATGACACTTCCCGCTCCTATCTCGACACCATAGAACAATACAGAGTGATTGACTTCACCAAATACAATACACCCTTCATTCACCAATGAATGATCTATCTTGGATGAATCCGCAATATATTGTGGAGGTTGATTCGGATTTAAAGAATAAATACGCCACTTACGATCATCTAATCTCAGTGTAGTCTCATCATCTAACAAATCCATGTGAGCTTCCCAGAGGCTATCGATCGTTCCTACATCTTTCCAATACCCATCGAAAGGATAGGCTGCTATAGGTATCCCGTCACTCAACATGGTTGGAATAATATCCTGTCCGAAATCATGATTAGATTTGGAATTCGATGCATCATCTTTCAAATATTGTTTAAGTGTGCTCCATGTGTAAATGTACACACCCATCGATGCCAGATTACTCGTTGTTTGTTCAGGTTTTTCCTTGAAGTCAGTCACTCTATGCTGATCATCGACAGTTAGAATGCCAAATCGATGTACATCCTTCCAATTCACTTCAATGACAGCTATGGTGGCATCTGCCTTTTGTTTTTTATGAAATTGTAGCATTCGTTCATAGTCCATCTTGTAAATATGATCACCTGATATAATAAGAACATATTCGGGATTGTATTGTTCAATATAATCCCTATTCTGATGAATGGCATCTGCCGTTCCCTTGTACCAATCTCCACCTTTTCGCTTGATGAATGGCGGCAGAATGGATACACCACCTTCTTTACGATCTAAATCCCAAGGCTTACCAATACCTATATAACGGTTCAATTCTTGTGGACGATACTGCGTTAATACACCAACTGTATCTATACCTGAATTCGTACAATTACTTAGTGTGAAATCAATAATTCGATATTTGCCACCAAAGAACACGGCTGGTTTTGCTATCTTTCTAGTTAGTTTACCTAAACGCTTACCTTCGCCTCCAGCTAAAAGCATGGCTATGCATTCCTTGTCCTTCATCACATTACCCCCCATCAAAGCAATGATCTATAGCCAACTGAGCTAGTACTACAAATATATGAAAGAGTGGACAGGATTATGACGGGTAGTACGTGCAAAAAACTCATTTAAACACACTAATATTCCGATAATATAAAGATAGACATATAAAAGGAGAGAAACACATGTACAAATTCTTTGAAAAGATAAAAGGTTATCGGAAGAATCAAACGATCATCCAGCAACTTTTGCTGATGCTGGTTGTCGTATTGCTCGTCAGTATTGGTTCAGGAACAAGCAATGTTTTATCTAACAGGGCTGTGTCCAAGAGTATCGAGGATTCCCAATATGCAACTGAACAAGAAAAGGGATACATAGAAGTGTCAGATAAAATGCAACGTGATCTCATATGGATGATGGATATGTTAGAGACAGGAAATAAAGATAACCAGCAACATTTAGAGGATGACCTTGGATCTCTTCCTGGTGAAATGGAGAATCTCTCTCAACAACTGACTGCTTTTGATAACCATTTGAATTTGACAGATTCGGGATTCAATCTTTTTGTCAACGTTCTAAATATGGTTTATGATACGCTAATGGAAGTGTATCCTCAGACATCAGAAGAGCTAACTGATTTCGACACATTCATATTGAAACAAAAGCTTATGACTACATATACGTCCGTTTTAAATCATAGTAGGTCTAACATTGGCGAGAAATTTGAAGGTGTAATACTAGAGAACCAGAATAACTTAAGCGATAATGTCGCTACTGCCAACATCGTAATCTATATCAGTGGCGCACTTCTCATTATTCTCCCGTTCTTGATGATCATGAATTTCATCAATAGAATTCGTAAGGGACTATCAGGGATTATGAAGCGTATTGATTCCTATCAAAAAAGTGACTTCACCTATGATGTGAGTTTAAATCGTGGAGATGAATTGGGAACGATCGATCATAAACTAGCCTATATGGGGGCTAATCTTCGGAGTAGCATTCAAGCCACGCTAGAAGTGAGCCAAGATGTCATGAAAATATCACAACGTATGGAGATCATTGCCCAAGAGAATAAAGAATCATCTGAAACGGTTAAGAACGAAATCGAGAATAGTGCTCCTGTGCTCTTATCTCAACTTGATGAGACAACTTCGATCTCTGCAGTAACCGAACAAGTATCTGCAAGTTCTCAACAAATCACGGCTTCTAGTGAGTATATTAATGATAATATGCAACGGATGAAGGACTCTTCACACATTGGTGTTAATTATATGAACGAGGTCGTAACATTAGTTGAAAAAACAGGGACTGAATTTGATCAATTAATGGAAGTATTCGATACGATGTCCGAACGTTTCAATCATATTGAACAGACGATTAGTGGTATTCAAGATGTAAATACGCAAACGAATCTGTTGTCACTAAACGCTTCCATAGAAGCCGCTAGAGCAGGTGAACATGGAAGAGGATTCGCAGTTGTTGCAGATGAGATCCGCAAACTTTCTGAGAATACCAAATCTTTATCAGAGGATATTAATACGGACCTAGTGCTAATCCACTCGAATATGGCTTCTTGTGGAAAGAGCCTCTCTACCTTCTCAACAGTTATTCAAGAAACGAAGAATATTTCTGAGAAGTCTAGTGTGACATTCCAAGAACTAGAATCACAAAGTTCTGTTTTAGCTGGTCAAGTTAGTGAAATCACCGTGGCCATTGGTGAAATTTCCATGAGTATGGGCAATATTGTGAACTCGGTTGAGACATTATCTTCTTCTTCCTCAGAGGTTAACAATCGTATGCAACTTGTAAATAATATATCTCAGGATCAGAATGAAATATCTGATCAGCTATACGATTTAACCCATACTTTAAAGAACGCTTCAACCCATTTACAGAACAATACATCTTCCTTCACAGTGTAATCTATCATTCCTATCATTTTTCATCATAAAGTATAGCCCCGTCCACGAGTTAGGCTCGTGAACGGGGCTATTTGTTGTTAACTGTGTATATACCATTCTTCCTTAATTATGTTTATCCCGCTTCTGGATTTCATGTACGCCCATAACAATGGCGACCAATTCGTAACTATCCATCTGCTCTGACTCATTAAGCAAGCGAAATGCTCCTGATTGTAACCCACCATTCATTCTAGCAAAAGATGCGATCAACTTACCTTCGCTTGTCTGAATACGGTATTCATTAGAAAATGCTGGTGAAGTAATTTCAAAGACACCCTGGCCTTGAGCATGATATTCATACTTCTTGTTAAGAAAACTCATTCGTCTATGTAGCACACCTAATTCTCTATCTGCTCCATCCGAGATTACCCATTGATTTAGAAGCATACGGAACTTTCCCATAGAAGCGATTTGACCATTCGCATTCCATACTTCTAATGAAGACGTGAAAGCAGATTTCAAATCCACCTGACCTATCACTTGTCCATCATTCCTCATAATATCTGACGTTCCTGAGCTGAAAAATTTGTCTTTAAAGTATAATTCCAATCATCATCACTCCCTCGAATTTCGAAAGATTATAATGTTCATCTTACTACAAGCTATCACCTTTTGCCTATATCATCAATTATATTGTGGTCCTTTATAAATATACGATGGATCAACTCTTTGAAATCTAAGTCACTAAGTTGTTCTGCTCTATGAAATACAGGATCAAATTGCATGAAACTTGTGACTTCGTTGGGTGTGACTACACAATGCATCCCTGCCGATGCAGCGGCCATTGCTCCATGCAATGAATCCTCTATCGCAATAGCCTCGTCAGGTTGAACTTGAAGGCAAGCTAATGTCTGTAAATAAAGTTCAGGATCCGGTTTAACATGTTGCACATCATCTGCCGTACGGATACATTCGAAGTAATCTCGTATATTTAATTGGGTAAGATATGCTTCTACCCATTCCCTTGGGGAACTTGAAGCCAACCCAATTCTAAGACCTGCGTCCTTGGCTGCGTTAAGATATTCCATTACGCCTGGACGCATATTTTCTTGTTCCATAAGTTTTGTATGCCGTACTTTAATGATTTCCATAAGCGTTTCGAGATCAATCGCTTGATTGGTCTCCGTGATCAAATACGCATATGGATCATAGTCTTCTGAGTACGTTCCAACACATTGAGAATATAATTCAAGAGAAAGTTCAACACCATATTCTTTATATACTTCTTGGAATGCTACATACCATGGTGTTTCAGTATCGATAATCGTACCATCAAAATCAAATATTATTGCTTTTATCATCCCTAGACACACCCTTTCTAATCGCTATTTAATGAATTATGACTTTGAAATAGAATAGACCGTTGTTCGATTTCTACCTTCATGCTTAGATTGATATAAAGCTTCATCCGCCATTTCAACAAGCCTCTGTGGACTTTCTACGTTATCAGAGAAGAATGATATTCCAATCGAGATTGTTGTCACTTGACTATTAAATGCCATGGAAGTTTCAAGCTTTTTACGTAAGGATTCAGCTAGATTAACTGCACTTTCTTTACATCCATATTTAACTAGAATTCCAAATTCTTCACCACCATAGCGAAAACATAAGTCTTCAGCCGAGGTGAGGTCTTCAATTTGTGCAGCTACATATCTAAGAGCATCATCGCCTCGAGCATGACCGAATTCATCATTAATATTCTTGAAATAGTCCAAATCCATTAAGATCAGGCCAAATGGTACGGCTTCATCAAACCATTCAGAAATCGTTAGATCAAATGCCTTTCGATTGGATAAGCCTGTAAGACTATCTGTCTTTATTTCTTTGTTCAGTAAATCCAAGTATTTACCCATACTCTTGTGAAGCTGTTTGACTTCATAAATATGTGAGTGGTTCTTAGGTAATGATGGTTTGTTCACCTTTGTAGAATCAAATGCATCTTCTGAGAACTTAACAAGATCATGAAGGGGGCGAGAGATGTATCTGGATACACGCAAAGCCACAAATAAAATAATGAGAAACAAGGGGATATCTTTGAGTAATAAATTCCACAACAATGCTCTAAACGGTTCATTCAGTACAGTTATTGGTGTTTGAGATACAACTCCCCATCCACTCATTCGCTCGAAAGCATACCCTGCCAAATAAGATGTTCCTCTTGAATTCGTAACCTGATCTGAGCCGCTTTCTCCAGAAATAACTTTATTAATTACTGAATTATCAGTCATCACCTCATAAATTCTACTCTTATCGGGATGATATATGAGGACTCCATTTGAATCAACAACGTAAACGTAAGAGCCATTCCCATAGTAATGCTCACCTAATATTCTGCTTAATACATTGTCGTCTTCTAGATAAATAGTTCCACCTGCAAATCCGATATAATTTCCTAAGTCATCATAAATAGGAGCGGAGATCAAAATGATAAGTCTTCCTGTTGCGCTGATATAAGGATCCGATATGAACACTTTTCGTTGCTCATTAGCACGAATCGATGCATCTGATGTTAATATCGTCCCTACAGTGATTCTTACGTTCTCATGACTAACCAACTTAATTCTTCGATCTTGATCTGCGATGATGATGGAATTGAAGTACTGCTCATAACCTTTAAACATGATGTCAAGTTCCTTCTGTCCGAAGGCTTGGTCTCCAGCCATTTCAGCAGTATCTTCAATTTTCGTCTGTAACAGATTTAATAAATCACTGGTATTTGTCGCTAGCTTTTTAGCATAGCTATAATTATTATCCAGATAATTGGTAGTTAGGAGTTTCTTATTTGCGGATAAAGCTAAATAACCACCTATCAAGGCGGTTATTAGAACTGATCCTATTACTAGCATACTTAGTATTGCGCCAAGTTTGAAGCCCTTTTGGTTATTCATGTTCTAACCTCTCTTTACTACACGGTGACATCTTACGTTCCTATTTTACATGAAAGAGAGATAAATCACATCATTAATGATGAAAACTTAGAAAATTCATGTCGAATATAGGCTCTTATAGAATCCATCTTTTCTCATTAACATGTCATGGGTACCTCGCTCAATAATACACCCGTCTTGTAGAACTAGAATTTGATCTGAATTACGTATCGTATTTAATCGGTGTGCGATAACGAAACTTGTTCGACCTTTCATCAACTCTTGCAGCCCTTGTTGTATTTTAATTTCAGTTACTGTATCAATACTACTCGTTGCTTCATCTAATATTAGAATGGATGGGTCGGCCAGAATAGCTCTTGCAATACCGATTAATTGTTTCTGTCCTTGACTAATCCCACTACCATTAGCCTTCAACATTGTATCGTAACCACCGTCCATCTGCTCAATAAAATCATGCGCGTTCGCTAATGTAGCGGCTTTCTTAACATCATATAGACTAGCTGTAAGTTGTCCATACCGGATATTATCGTAAATAGAGCCTTCAAACAAGATGACGTCTTGTAATACAAATGCCATATGAGATCGTAGACTATCACGATTAATGGTTGTGATATCAAGTCCATCTATTGTGATTTCACCCTCATCAACATCATAGAATCTTGCAAGTAACTGAATTAATGAGGTCTTTCCAGCTCCCGTTGGTCCAATCAGGGCAATCATTTCTCCAGCTGATACGTCAATAGACAGATTATGTAATGTAGTCTTCCCTTGATCATAAGAAAAAGATACATTTCGGAAATGAACCTCTCCTTTGACATGTTCTAAGATCATGCCATCATTCTTCCCTGTCGTTTCTTCTGATTCATCCAGAATTTCGAATACACGTTCAGCACCAGCAATAGCTGATAACATCGCATTCCATTGATTCGCTAAATCATTTAATGGCCTTGTAAACTGCCTTGCGTACTCAACGAATATAACAATGACACCGATGGATATATCCCCTCGTATGGCTAATACACCTCCTGCACCCGCGATAAGTGCAAAGCTAAGATTATTGAGGCTATTCATCAATTTAGGAATAAAGCCAGAAATAGTTTGAGACCAGAATCCCGAATGTTTGATCATATCATTACGTTTGGTCATTTGATCGATAACATGTTGTTCCTGTGAGAATGATTTCACGATACGTTGACCAGAGAGAATCTCCTCGACATATCCATTTAATTCACCTAGATTACGTTGTTGTTCCCTAAATAAGGGTCCTGTTCTTCTAGTTATGGCACGCATTCCTAGCGCCATTAATGGAATAATTAAGAAGGTCAATAATGTAAGCAATGGACTTAGCGATATCATCACAATTACGGTTCCTACTAGGGTTAGAACACTAGATACCATTTGAATAATAGAACTATTTAATGTACTACTTACATTATCAATGTCATTAGTGAATCTACTCATTAACTCACCATGTTGTCGTTTACTGAAGAATGGAATCGGTAAACGATGTAGATGATGAAACAAATCCAATCTCATCCGGTATATCGTATCTTGCGCAATACCAATCATCCACGTATTCTGTAGCCACAATGTTAGCGAATGTATCATATATACCATTCCAAGAGCAACAAGGAAATACAACCAAGTGACATCAGCCGAACGTTCAATATATGTATCAATTGCAGTACCTATCATATATGGACCCAATAGCGCCAGGGCAGAACTAACGATGACCATGATCAATACGAACATGAGTTTAACCTTTTGCTTCGATAAATATAACCATATTCTCATTAACGTACCTGTAACATCCTTCGCTTTAGGTTTCTTGCGTTTCACAGAATGCGAAGCATTTCCCTTTACATCTTGTTGCATCGACTCTGGTTTAGCATACCGAAACGGTTCATTTAACTCCTTCCACATGGCGCAAAGCTCCCCCTTCCAATTGAGATTCATATATGGTCTGATAAAGGCCACCACTTGCAAGTAATTCTGTATGCGTCCCCTGGGCAATTAACCTTCCATTGTCTACTACCATAATAAGATCTGCCTGTAATGCAGAACTAATCTTCTGAGTGATGAGAAATGTTGTACATGACATGTCTTTCAACGCATGTAGCAAAGCACTCTCCGTCTTGACGTCCAGTGCACTTGTACAATCGTCCAGCAATAATAGTTGAGGATTACGAACTAACGAACGTGCAATTGCCAATCTCTGTTTCTGACCACCAGAAAGATTGACTCCCTTTTGGCCTAATAATGTTTCGTATGCTGAAGGGAAATGAATAATCGTATCATGGATTTGAGCTAGTTGAGCAGCCTTAATCACTTCATCTAGTGTAGCGTCAGGCTTCCCCCAAGCAATATTCTCATGAATTGTCCCCGTGAATAGGCTGGTCTCTTGTGGAACATAGCCAATAACAAGCCGTAAATAATCCAATTCATAATTGCGTATATCTTTATTATCCAATAAGATGGCTCCCTCATTCGGTTCATAAAGTCTAAGAATAAGACTTAGTAAGGATGACTTACCAGACCCTGTCATTCCCATTATGGCAACCGTTGAACCTGCCTTAGCTTGAAAAGATATATTATATAGCGCATGTGTATTCTTGTCTGGATATCTAAAAGAGACTGCATCGAATTGGACATGCCCTTGGATACGACGGGATGTGTAGTTCTCATAATGTTCTTCCACAAACTCATCCTTCGTCTCAAGCACCTCGGCAATTCGTTCTGCTGAAGCTTTAGCTCTAGAGAAATTAACAACAATCATTGAGAACACAGACAAAGCACCTGTCGTCCGCATGGAATAATTAATGATCGCAACGACTTCTCCCATCGAAGCAGCCCCCGTATATACTTCAATCTGTCCAAACCACAAGATGGCTAAGATTACGCTATTCATCATCAGTAGAATAAAGGGCATGGTTAGTTCCGTCAGTCTCATAACTGAAATGGTTCTAAACATCAACTCTTTACTTGTATTTGCGAATCGCTCCGATTCATAGCTCATACGACCAAATACGCGAATTAACCTCATCCCCATTAAATTTTCTTGAATCAACCGATTCACATGATCAAGGTTTATTTGAACAATTCGAAATAATCTTCCTGCTCTCTTCAGCATCCATACTAGAAATATAAGAAGTATCGGTACAATAACCGTAAGTAATAACGCTAATCTTGGATACACTACAAATGCCATTACCACACTTCCAACTACAAGTAATGGTGCTCGCATCATAATACGCAATCCCATAAACACCGTATTCTGTAACTGCGTTATGTCATTGGTCAAGCGTGTCAGTAAAGAAGATGTAGCGAAACGATCAAACACCGACAAGCTAAACGTTTGTATCGTCTTAAACAACTTTTCCCTGAGATCATAAGCGAAGCTTTGACTAACGTGAGATGCGAAGAACGAACTTACAATACCTGAACATAAGGCAATCAGAGCAAATCCTGCTAATACGCCTCCCCACATCAATACAACTGAAAGCTCGCCCTTCCTAATACCGTCATCAATCATTTTAGAAATAATAAAAGGTTGTAATAGTTCTACTAATAATTCAATAATCATCATTACTATGGCGGCGAACGCGGATATTCGGTATTTTCTCAAATAAGACATACAGGTTAGCATGATTACACCCTCACTTTCTATTCCATTCCGAGTTTATTAATACAATTGTCATTAGACGCATGCGTTGGTTTATTATAACAAATTTAATATGGCATCGTTTGGGAAGAATAATCTCCATGAATACGTCAATTACTTTGTGACAAAGTGAGTAACTTTCTCTAGTGTTGAACATTGTATGAACACCCATAGAATCGCGCCACTGTAGTGATTAAAGTCATATCCTCAATGCTTTGTAACAGATTACTCACACTTTGTTAAAAAGATGGACATATTTGAACAATATTTTACCAGTATTTGAACTTTATTACTTTTGCTTTACTTCGTTAGTATTCCTACAATAGTGTTTGGCATATTAATCCCTTATTCAAAATGTAGTTCAAATGAATAGTAACTTATAAAGGAAGGAGTTCATCATGAAAAAAAGAGGAGTATTGTTTGTAGTTTTCTTGAGTCTTGTCATGCTTATGTCAGGATGTAGTTCCATCACAGTTTTGGATCCTAAAGGTCCGGCTGCAAGAACGATATCCGAAACCATTATTTTCTCTATTGCCATGATGGCAGTGGTATTGCTAGTTGTCTATGTCCTATTTGTCGTTTTCTTGGTGAAATACAGAGCAAAAAATTCGAAAGATGACTATATACCTGCTCACGAAGAAGGTAACAAATGGCTTGAAGCACTCTGGATCACGATCCCCATTATTATTGTAACGGTTCTGTCCGTAGTCACTGTGCAATCAACTAGCGCGGTTGAGAATATCCCGGAAGGTTACCAAGATCAAGATCCATTGGTTATCTATGCTGGTTCATCTAACTGGAAATGGCACTTTAGCTATCCAGAGTTAGATATAGAGACAGTAAATTACCTGAACATTCCAACACACCGACCTATTGAATTACGAGTGTACTCTTTCGGTCCAATCTCGAGTCTTTGGATACCTCAGTTAGCAGGACAGAAATATGGGATGAGCGATATGATCAACAAGTTGAACTTGGTTGCTGATGTGCCTGGTTCTTACTTAGGTCGAAATTCTAACTTTAGTGGTGAAGGTTATGCCCATATGGAATTTGAAACACTGGCCATGCCTCCAGCAGATTTCGAAGATTGGGTTAATGAAGTTAAATCCACTGCATCTATATTAGAAGAAACAGAATTTAAGACATTGTTATCTACCGCACATGTAGGACGCAAAACATTCTCGAGTACACATCTGGAGTTCAGTCCACCTCCGGGCGATCACTCTGAACACATGAATCATCCTGAGATGGAAAATGGAACGATGGAACACGAGGAGAATAAAGACGAGCACCCTGCACCGGCTATTCATCCGGATGAAACGGAGTTCGATGG
The DNA here is from genome assembly GCF_054373195.1 of Paenibacillus sp. CMAA1364. Taxonomy (NCBI): domain Bacteria; kingdom Bacillati; phylum Bacillota; class Bacilli; order Caryophanales; family Paenibacillaceae; genus Paenibacillus; species Paenibacillus sp. CMAA1364. The sequence continues at coordinate 50,101 of NZ_JBITNB010000023.1, forward strand.
TGTCCCAAATATAGATCCTAATGAACCACTACCTCAATCTCCAGCTGAGGATAGTAGCGAAGATATCGATCATACAGATCACGAAGGGCAATAAGATATTAGACAGTTCATGTAACTATTTATTCTTAATGCCAATTTCAAAGTACTATACACAACCTGAAAGGAGTCAATTCCTAATGAAATGGGACGAATTTTTCGTAACCGGTGAACCGCTAATCTACGGAGCGATGGCAAGTATTGTTCTCGCTACGATAGCTATCATTGTCGGGCTTACCTACTTTAAAAAATGGGGTTACCTGTGGCGTGAATGGTTAACTACCGTTGACCATAAGAAGATCGGAGTCATGTACATTCTCTCCGCACTTATCATGTTGTTCCGTGGTGGTGTTGATGCCATGATGATGAGGCTTCAAACCGCTGCACCAGAAATGAAGTTTCTCGATTCACAACACTATAATGAGGTCTTTACAACACACGGTTTAATCATGATTCTATTCATGGCGATGCCATTTATTATAGGAATTATGAACGTCGTTGTTCCACTTCAGATTGGTGCAAGAGACGTAGCCTTCCCTCGATTGAATGCAATTAGCTTTTGGTTATTCTTTGCAGGAGCTATGCTGTTAAACCTATCCTTTGTTATCGGTGGTTCTCCTGACGCAGGTTGGTCAGCTTACTTCCCGTTAGCAAGTATAGAGTTCAGTCCTACTGTAGGTAACAACTATTACTCGCTCGCTCTTCAAATCTCGGGTATTGGTACATTATTGACGGGGATCAACTTTATTGTAACGATCCTTAAGATGCGTGCTCCTGGGATGAAGCTTATGCGTATGCCCATGTTCGCTTGGTCATCCTTGATTACGAGTGTTATTATTACTTTCGCATTCCCAGTCCTCACGGTTGCACTTGCGCTTATGATGTTCGACCGAATATTTGGCTCACAATTCTTCACGATGGCCAATGGTGGGATGGACATGTTATGGGCCAACCTATTCTGGGTATGGGGACATCCTGAAGTCTACATTGTCGTCATCCCGGCATTCGGAATATATAGTGAAATTATCGCAACCTTCTCTAAAAAGAATTTGTATGGTTATACATCCATGGTAGTTAGTATGGTTGTTATATCACTGCTCTCTTTCTTGGTATGGGCGCATCACTTCTATACGATGGGTCAAGGAGCTATGGTTAATGGATTCTTCTCTATCACAACGATGGCGATTGCCGTTCCGACGGGGGTCAAGATATTTAACTGGCTCTTCACCATGCGAAAAGGTAAGATCAGTTTCACGACACCAATGTTATATTCATTAGCGTTTATTCCAATCTTCACCATCGGTGGCGTAACAGGTGTCATGCTAGCTATGGCTAGTGCTGATTATCAGTATCACAACACGATGTTCTTGGTTGCACACTTTCACTACGTTCTAATTCCAGGAACTGTATTCGCCGTTATTGCAGGATTCCATTATTGGTTCCCTAAAGTATTCGGTTTCAAATTAAATGATCGCCTTGGTAAACATGCCTTCTGGTGGATCGCCGTTTCATTTAACGTCACCTTCTTCCCTTTATTCTTCTTGGGATTACAAGGTATGACACGTCGTATGTATACCTATTCAGCAGAGACCGGCTATGGTCCGCTCAATATGTTATCCTTCGTCGGTGCAGTCGGTCTGATGATCGGATTCGTTATTTTAGTGTACAATATTTATTACAGTATTCGTTACAGTCCTAGAGAAACAAATGGAGATCCATGGGATGCACGTACGCTTGAATGGGCAACAAGTAGCCCAATTCCTGCATACAACTTCGCTATCACACCAAATGTCAAATCAAGAGATGCGCTATGGGCTGCGAAACATGAGAATAAGACCATCTTTGATGAAGAGATTAAGCCGATACATTTACCTAGCAATACCGGGAAACCTGTCATTTTAGGTGCTGTCTTCTTCATGTTTGGATTCTCACTGGTCTTCAGTTGGTGGATTCCAAGTATTATATCCGGAATTGCTATCCTTATTGTTCTAGCTGCCATGTCCTTTGATCGAGATCATGGTATTACCGTTTCTGTCAAAGAAATTATGGAGACTGAAAAGAAATTGCGGGGTGAAACGCTATGAAAATAGATGCCACACAACCGCTTGAGTACGGTTCAGAAGAAAACAGCAATAAAATCTTCGGATTTTGGATCTTTCTAGGAGCAGAAATCGCTCTGTTCTCCACACTATTCACCGTATACTTCGTATTAGTGAATCGTTATGCTAGCGGACCAAGTGGTGCTGAAATATTCGAACTACCAGGCGTATTGATCGAAACTTTCTTGCTACTCACAAGTAGCTTTACCGTTGGATTAGCTATACACGCGATGCGACTTGGCTTAAAGAAACCAATGATGGTATTCATGGGACTTACCCTTGTTATGGGTCTTGCCTTTCTAGGTATTGAGATCGCGGAATTCTTCACTTATGTGCATGAAGGTGCCACACTATCAACTAGTGCATTCGTTTCAAGTCTATTCGTATTATTAGGAACGCATGGAGCACACGTTGCCTTTGGACTTCTATGGGGTACAGCCATCCTAATCCAAGTGAAAAGACAAGGCTTCACGTTAGCTACAACGAATAAGTCATTTATATTCTCTCTTTACTGGCATTTCTTAGATGTCATATGGATCTTTATCTTTAGTTTCGTTTACTTGAAAGGACTGATGTGACATGATGAAACAGCTATTTCCAATTCGCCATGTAATGGGCTATCTTTCCTCTCTCATCCTTTCTGCTGTTGCGCTAACGGTGTTACTTGATATCCCTTTCGCTTCCAAAATGGGAATATTGGCAGTAACAGCTATCATTCAAGCTTCATTACAACTGTTCGTGTTCATGCACGTGAGTGAATTAGCTAGTACAAAGAAAGAACTATACCTCAATCTTGCATATGCGTTATTTGTTGGTCTAGTTACGATCTTCGGTTCAATGTTCATCTTCGTATGGGGATGGTACAACTAATACGCAACATTCATCATCAAAAAATGCAGCTGGCCTACATTGTAGGTTGGCTGCATTTTTGATTGTATTCAACATAACAATTGGCTAAAATCAACCTAAGGAGTGATCGTAATGGAACCAACAACAGAACTAGCCGCACAGTGGATGTATAACGAAGTGAAGACAACCGGTCGATTGCCTCAGACAGAAGCCGTCCAACACATTCTAGAGCACTTCGGGACATCGTTTATCTATACGAACGATAATGGTAACCAATCTATATCTAAAGACGTCAAGAAGGCCTTTAAGAAGCTCCACGGTGGTAAAGCTTCTTGGGATCGGGATCAATTCTTCTGGTATTGGACTTAACCAAGCACACATCCTACAGATGACTTACTATACTATGACTCATCTGTAGGATACACAATGCCTGTTTGTCGTCTAACTTCATCCATAACTTCCATAACAATGAACGAATTCTCGTGTGAATTGCTTGAACTCTCGTATTGTCGATTATTTAATAATGTGATGAACTCTTGTATCTCATAATACATAGGTAGATGCGTCTGTGACTTTGTTAAATCTTCAATCGTCCCATCTCTATAATGGATTTTAACATTTTGTGGAGCACTGATCTTCTCAATGACCATCGTTCCATTCTCCCCTTGAATCTCAGCAGGTAAGAACGAATCTCCAATCTTCGAATGGATAATAATAGCATCCATCTTATCATATCCCATCGCTATACTACCTTCACCATCTACACCTGTAGGTAGCAATACACTTATGGCTTCAATTGATTTCGGCTTGCCGAATAAATGAACCAATGGCGCAATACAATAGACTCCAATGTCCATTAAAGAGCCTGCTGCGTATTTTGGATTCAATGCATTCGGTATATCCCCCGTGTGATGATCTTCATAACTTTGAGAATATCTACAGAAACTTGCAAAATATCTCCGTACTCGACCTATTTTATACAAATTATCCTTCATAACGTGATAACCTGGCATGACGGTAGATTTCATCGCTTCCATCAAAAGCACTTCATTAGACCTTGCCACGTCTATCATCTTACGTAACTCCACCACATTTACGGCTATCGGCTTCTCACATAGGACATGCTTCCTATGGTTCATACAACATATGGCTTGATCTGCATGTAGAGAATTTGGACTTGCAATATACACAGCATCGATGTGATCACTAGACACCATATCGACTAAGTCCGTAAATACCATTGGAATATTATATTTATTGGCAAACTGATCACCTTTTTCTTGCGTCCGAGAATAAACCGCACTTACGACGAAATCATCGTGCTCCATTCCTGCTTGAATGAACCTCTCTGTTATCCAATTCGTTCCGATCACACCAAATCGTATCACAACTATCACATCCTTCAATTATCTATCACGTAGATGAGTTACATCATTAAGCTTCTTGTATTATAACGTTTCTTTACAGATTAGGAAATTCCACTGTACAAATTTGTAAACTATATTATATTGATTAGGTTATTAATTACATAAGACCTTGTTATTCACTAGGGGAGTCTATTGACTGAGATGGAACGCGAAGTTCCGGACCCTTGGAACCTGATCTGGGTTATAGCAGCGGAGGGGATTACCGCGATATTATCACTACAGAATCTCACTTACTCTTTTGTAAATATGAATCAGCGTCCCATTTGGAGAATTATACTAGACAATTGTCTAATATCATGGCACATTAACCAGACAATTACCCTTGTGAAGAATATACATAACAAAGACTAGATCGTATCACATATTCAGTTCACGTTAGAGCAATTTGGACTTGGGAAATATACAGTCTCGTATCCACATGAGTTATCAGGAAGAATGATACAACGAGTAACAGCTCGTTTCATAAGAGAAATCGACAATAATCATTTGCTGCTGTAGATTAACAGTTCTGTGAAGATGCTTATTCTTATATAAACACACAAAAAGCTGCGAATGTTCGCAGCTTTTTGTGTGTAGTCACTATTGATTTACATAATAATCATGAAGCGGGTGATGGGAATCGAACCCACGCTATCAGCTTGGAAGGCTGAAGTTCTACCATTGAACTACACCCGCGTGTTAATAAGATATCGGGACGACACGATTTGAACATGCGACCCCCTGGACCCAAACCAGGTGCTCTACCAAGCTGAGCTACGTCCCGACATATTGATGGCTAACCATCATTTTCGATAAAAGATGAAACTATGGTGCGCGTGGAGGGACTTGAACCCCCACGTCGTGAGACGCTAGATCCTAAGTCTAGTGCGTCTGCCAATTCCGCCACACGCGCACAAACGGCTGCTTGGTGGGATATGAAGGGGTTGAACCTTCGACACCCTGATTAAGAGTCAGGTGCTCTACCAACTGAGCTAATATCCCACAATATTATATTATTAATGGCGGAACCGACGGGATTCGAACCCGCGATCTCCTGCGTGACAGGCAGGCATGTTAGGCCAACTACACCACGGTTCCAAGATTAAATTGGTTGCGGGGGCAGGATTTGAACCTGCGACCTTCGGGTTATGAGCCCGACGAGCTACCGTGCTGCTCCACCCCGCGTTATTAATAAATATACAATTGGTGACCCGTAGGGGACTCGAACCCCTGTTACCTCCGTGAAAGGGAGGTGTCTT
>NZ_JBITNB010000024.1:0-54253 GCF_054373195.1 Paenibacillus sp. CMAA1364
TGATCAAAAACGCAGAACAGCGATCCTCCAATAACAGGAGAATCGCTGCTCTTTTGACTTTTATTGTTTTGAGAATGAAGAGAATCCATCATCGCTTGTAGATAATCTACTTATGGGACAGCCCCATAAGTAGAAATACACCATTTTTAGTTCTTGATACATAATTAAGCTTCCTTATTCAAACAATGATAGCAGAAATAAGAAGGGGTGAACTTAATGTGTCTTATCAGTTGTCGGATTGTTCAAAATTGTAATTGGGTAATTATTTGTCTTGGCTTAAGCTTGGTTATAAACATTGGAAGTGCAAAAGCAGAGGGTGAGGGTGCTGTACAAAATCAAAGTAAGCCGAAGGTAGCTATAATCATTGATGATTTCGGTAATGGACAAAATGGAACAGAAGAGATCTTCAATATGCCCATTAAATTAACAATAGCTATCATGCCATTTCTACCGACAAGTCGGCGGGATGCAGAATTAGCACATCAGAAGGGCTTCGATGTGATTGTTCATATGCCAATGCAGCCCAAGCATGGCAAGGCTAGCTGGCTCGGTCCAGGAGCTATTACATCAGAACTTAGCGATACAGAGGTTCGTAAACGGGTGAATGCTGCGATCGATGACATTCCGTATGCCATTGGAATGAATAATCACATGGGTTCACTAATAACTGGTGATGAAAGAATTATGTCTGTTGTGATGCAGGTCTGTCTAGAGAGAGGATTATTCTATGTTGATAGCAGTACCAATTATCGTTCAATTGTTGGTAAACTTGCAAGACAGATGGGCATGCCACCTGTAGTAAATCATTTATTCTTAGATGATATTCATACCAACAGTCATATTAACAAGCAATTACAAGCTGTCGAATCATGGGGAAAAGAACATCAGTATTGTGTAACTATTGGTCACGTTAGTTCAAATGGTGACATCACTGCTAAAGTACTTAGAACTCGAATTCCACAAATGAAGAATAATGTGGAATTCGTAGGTATAAGTGATCTAGTGAAAGAAGTATGGGGCTGGGGGCCTTCCTCTATTGCACCATTAAATAACTGATAATACCATCAACAATAGCCTCTGCAATAAAAAGTTGTTTACGTGCGTTACAGAGCATGACTCTGTCCTCAGCATTACTTAAGAAACCCATTTCAACAATAACGGCAGGGTCTTTGACGTAGTTAAGAATATAATAAGGTTTACCATGTACAGGCTGTTGGTGAGTGGCATATAGCGGGTTCAAATGTTGTTGAATCATATTTGCAAGAAGGTAGCTTCTGCCCTCATCCTGGAATAACACAAGCGGCCCTCTCTTATCGGTTTTCTTGCCCCAATTCACATGGAGGCTAACGACGATCTGAGTTGGAATGGATCGGCTTAACTCTTTCCGCTGAGCCAAATCACGAATATGACGTGAAGAATGATGCAGCCAGTGATTATCATCGCTAAGTGCATAATCCCCGGAACGATTCAGCACAGCATTATATCCCTTACTACGAAGGAGTAAGAACACTTTTTTTGCAATGATGAGATTGATGTCCTTCTCTAAAATATCCTGAAAGGATGTCCCACCGTCAATTCCGCCATGACCTGCATCTATCAGAATGACTTTACTTGAAAATGGAATGTTTAAAGGGTCATCAGGGTCTGCATATAATAGGTTAGTGTTGAACAATGAGCTAAATAATAGAACGGAAACGATCATGATAAACACAATCCATTGAGAACGTTTTTTGGTTGTTTTAATCATTATTGTGAAGTACCTCCCAAATTGTGTGATGATCATGTCAAAGTATCTAAAAGTTAGAATGTGCAATTGATGATAGAAAATTCATAAAAATGTTATTTTGCAGAAATAAGCAACCAATGACTACCAGTTACGTACTACTCCCTATAGATACCAATTGTCTAGAAGGGGAGAGATGATATTGAGTTTCACGAATCAAGATCAGAACCAGAATGGAAATCATAGTCCCAAGATGCCAGATATTAAGCCGGCAACCATTAAAAAATTAGTGATTGGTGTTGGTGCTGCACTCATCATTCTATTCGTAGGATCATCTTCGTACTATACGGTACAAGAGCAAGAGCGTGCAGCCATTCTAACATTTGGTAAGTATACGACGGAGACATCAGCAGGATTACATTTCAAATGGCCATATCCTATTCAGCAAGTGATCACTGTTCCTGCGGAATTGACACAACGCATTCATATCGGGTATCGGCAAGAGGATGGTAAATCGATAGAAGTGGAAGATGAAGCAATGATGATTACAGGTGATGAGAATATTGTATCTGCGGACGCTGTTGTACAATGGAAAATAAGCAATATTCGAGATTATTTATTTAATATTGATGATCCTGAGCTGTTTTTACGTAATGCGGCAAGTTCTTCGATTCGAGCAGTCATCGGCTCTGAGAAATTAGATTATGCGATAACGGATGGTAAGACGGTTATTCAAGATAAAGTAAGAGAGAAATTGGTGGAATTACAGAGTAAGTATAATACTGGCATTCAAATTATCGATATTAAATTCCAAGATATAGAACCGCCAAGTGGTCAGGTTGCTGAAGCTTTCCGTGAAGTAACCAATGCACGAGAAGAGAAGAGTACGAAGATTAACAATGCAGCGAAGTACGAGAATGATCTCATTCCAAAAGCACGAGGAGAGGCTCAAGCACTAATCGAGAATGCAGAGGGCGAGAAAAAGTCTAGAATTCTAAATGCAGAAGGAGACGTCGCGCAATTCAATGCTATATTTGCGGAGTATAAGAATAGTTCATCGGTTACAGAGAGTCGATTGATTATTGAGACGTTAGAGAAGATTATGCCTAATGCTCAAATCTTTATTACGAATTCTAACAGTGATACGGTGAATTACTTACCACTTAACGAGCTTATGCGTAATGGGGCTAATAGTTCTGCGACGACAACCAGTCCACAAGCTCCAACTGTTCCACAAGGAGGAGATACACCATGAAGAATAAATGGATATTAATTGTTTCTGCACTTCTTCTAATTATTCTAGCATCAGGATCGATGTATGTCGTAAAGGAAGGAGAATATAAAATCGTTCTTCGATTCGGAGAAGCCGTTCGAGCGGTGCCCGAACCGGGATTGAAATTCAAATTACCTTTTGTTGAGAATGTATCAACACTCCCGAAGTATCAAATGACTTACGATAGTTCTCCAACGACGATATTAACGAAGGATCAGAAGCCGATTGTCGTTGATAACTACACCGTATGGCGTATTAATAACGCATCGAAGTTCTTGAGAACCGTTCAATCTGTTAGTGGTGGTGTTCAACGAATAGATGAGGCAGTCTATAACTCTGTTCGTCGTAAGCTATCCGAAGTGAACTATGAGAATATTATTAGTGAGAATACGGAACGTGGTAATATCAATGATGAGATCACGAAAGATGTGATTGCTGCTTTAACAAGAGATGATTATGGGATTGAGATTATCGATGTTCGCATCAAGCGTACAGATTTGCCAGAGGAGAATAAACAAAGTGTATATAATCGGATGATTTCAGATCGTCAGTCCATTGCAGCACGATATTTATCTGAAGGTGATGAACAATCAAGAAAAATCACGTCAAAAGCAGACCGTACATCTACAGAATTGCTTGCCCAAGCACAGGCCGACGCGAAGAAGATCATTGCGGAGGGTGAAGGAGAAGCGGCCAAAATCTATAACCTTGCCTATGGTAAAGATCCAAAGTTCTATAATTTCTATCGAACATTACAGAGTTACGTTACAACATTAAAGAATGAACCCGTCATTATGCTACCTATCGATTCACCTTATGCCCAAATATTATTAGGTAAATAATTAGAATAGACCGTATTCATACCGAGATATCGGATGGAATACGGTCTTTTAACTTCAATTGAAGTTTAATATAGATACATTATGCACAACCTAGTAGTGAAGTGATTTAACGATTCACTTGACTATAATGTAAAGGAGTTGCGTAGTGATGGGAGACGAATTGAAATTAGTGAAATACATCACGGAGCAAGTAGTAACATATATCGAAACACCCAAGGAAGAGCGGAAGATTAAGCAAAAAGAACCTTGGTCCATGAAATGGTTCGGTATGATTCCTATTGGTGTGACGCTATGGGGGAAGAATACACTTACATCATCGAAAAAGTCTATTCAGAAAGTCTTGAAAGATTCGCAGTAGACTAAGGGAGCGAGTGGAATTGTCCTTTGCTTCTCAAAAGGGTTAAAGGAAGATATCGGTGCCCGATAGATCCAGTATCGACATAATAGATATGTTGTTGGGGGTCTAGATTGGCAGTCCATTTATGAAAGCCCGATAATATAAATGGCGCACCCAAATCATCATTGTGATATGGTGCTGAGAATATCAATGGTTTATGCTTATGGATATAAGAGACGACCTCTTGATCCGAGAACAAGGCTAGACGAGGTTGTGTGATCCATTGGAGATTAGCCATTGGGTCTCTTTGCTTTTGTTGAGATACACCAGACTTAGATATGAATGCTTTTTCTTTTATTAAAAATTGCTTTGGTTGTAGTGTAGACGATTGTGATTTAAGTTGATTCCAATGCGTATCATCCCATGGAAGAACATCCATCGTTATGGCATTTAGATACAATGTGGTCTGCTCCCCAAATGATAATCTCCATATGGGAAGCATGGGTGAATAGAGTGACTGAATGCTAGTAGGGTATAGATATTTGGGATTTGTCGATATGAATGCTGGATCTTCTAAAAACTCACTTAATGCGGACGATTGATAAGGTAAGGAAGGACTAAGCCCATATTCACTAAGAACATATTTTGTTGACTTTTGATCTTCGGCTGTGAAGATTAGATAGCCAATCTCTTCTTGATCCATGGTTACCGTAACAAGCCAGCTATGTGTACCAGGTCCTAAAGGAAAGTATTCGAGTGTGGATTTCTTCCAAGACGTAAATATAGGTTGTTCAGATAGTTCTTGGACAATCATCTTTGTGTAGGATTGTAACGCTAATGGTGCCGGAATAGAAGTGTGAACGGTAGATCTATTGTCAGCAAATATCGAGGTTGAGGGTTGGTTCAGAGATATCAACATGACCAAGCTGAACAGTCCGATCATGAATTTAAGTGTGGGAATTTTCGGCATAGATTTCATATAATCCACCTTTCTTGAATGGGAGCTTACACCAGTGTATAGGACAAGCTGTAAAAAGGGTGTTAGAAACTGTCAGTAGTTAAAAAGAAAAAGAGGGTCTTTTTTTGCCCTCTTTTAGCGATGGGAGTCATACTTACCTATTGCATAGGTCGAAGGTGAAATAGACCGCATGTTATGGCAGATATCTTAACTTTGGGCTCATACTGCCAAGCCATTTCGCTACGTCTAGCTTCATATTGCACTTGAATGGCATTGTTCTTCTCTTCATCCGTATCATTCATCATATGTTCATAATAGGAATCGATAATCATAAGTTCATCCTTTAGACGTTCCTGTGCCTGATCCGCCCATTGATAATCAAGTTCACCTAAGGAGGATATCAGATTAGATTGTAACTTTTCCGCAGCTTCACGTATGGATAGTTCGGCAGGATTAATGTGGACATTCTCAGGAAGTCTTGGACTTAGTGTCTTATTCGCTAATTGTTGACGGAAGTCTTGTGATATTGTGCCACTTAACATAGATATTCCCATGAAATGAAGCTGTTCTCTCTTTACATCACAAGTCATTTCAACTTTGAAACAGACAGCTAACCAAGGTTCATATGCAGCGGAGAATAGAGCTCGTCGCTGCATATTCCCAGGATGTTCAAATAGATAGACCGATGATCCTTCACGTCTAGCCACATCCCAGATTTGTTGTAGTCTTTGACTTCCATAAGGAACATCTTCACGAAGAATTCGTCCAGGACCGATGCGTGGCATCGTTGGTGAAACGTCGAAATAGCGAGATAATATACTATCTTGTCCAGTTCCATTATTTATAGGTACAGGTTTAACATCGGGTATATTGTAGTTCTCCGGGTCAAATACAAAGGTATAAGATAATGTCTCTGGGTCTACACCTGTTCGTTCAACGAATCCCCAATAATACGGCCGATTGGTAAGTTGTTTATCAGCTTCGGGCGAGAGCTTTACGGTGACATGATAGGGCGATTTCTCAATAATTTGACATTCGGTTGCCTCTAAATAAGTCATCATATGCTGTTGTACTTGTTCGGAAGACATCTTCATGTCATGCTTCTTCCCTTCTTAAGTCATTTACAGAACGAACGGATTCATCCTCAACCTGTCGCTTCACATCATCTAATGTTTGACCAAGAGAGCTGAATTTTTGGCGAATTTCCTCATCGGATTGGGATTCTAATACGATTTTATAGAGGCTTTTCTCAAGAGATTCCTTTTTCTCAAAACGTTCAAGTATAACATCAAGTCCTCCAATAACAGATTCGAACATATTAATTTTCTCATGGAGCAGACTTAATATATGTTCTTCAATCGTTCCTGTCGTTGCTAAATTATATATTTTCACATCATTAAGTTGACCTAATCGGTGTATTCTTCCAATCCGTTGCTCTACACGCATAGGGTTCCATGGTAGATCAAAGTTAATCATATGATGGCAGAATTGGAGGTTGATTCCTTCACCACCTGCTTCCGTAGCGATCATGACTTGTGCCCGACCTCGGAATAAATCCATCATCCAATCTTTCTTACCTCGATTCATGCCCCCTCGATAAGGAACACAATTCAGTCCATGTGCGCGGAAATACTGTAATAGATACTCTTGTGTAGCACGATATTCTGTAAATACAATGACTTTTTCATTCATGTCGCGGATGAGTTCAATCGTTTTCTCAGCCTTAGTATTAGACTTTATCTCTTTGATCATATAGACGAGGTCCCAGATCTTAGCGCGAAGAGGGGAGTCCTCTGGTAGTTTCTTCGTCATATTCACTAACGTGATAAACACAGCATCTCGACTACTACACACTTCGCGTTGAAGTGTCACTAGCGACAGCATACTGCTTAAGTTACCGCCAGCAGCATGATACTGGTCTTTCACATAGGAGGTCACGCCGTCATATAAAGCTTGCTCATCAGAAGAAAGCTCAAGATTGATATTGCGAACGGTTCTCGTCGTGAAATTGGAAGGACTTTCACCTCTACGATTACGGATCATGACTTTAGCAAGCTCTTCTTTCAACATGTCTTCATTCTTAGCAATGCGCTTGTCGACCACATAATTGCTAGAGAATTCACCTTGTTTACCTAATTGTCCGGGCTTCAATAAAGTAATCAAATTAAATAATTCTCCAAGATCGTTCTGAACGGGGGTTGCTGTGAGCAGTAAGCAATACTTCTTTCTAATCTTCTGAATGAACTGGTAATTCGTTGTTTTCTTATTCTTAAGTTTATGTGCTTCATCTATAATGAGCATGTCATATTCTTGATTTAATAGAATGTCCTTATGTGGTTCTCTCTTAGCCGTATCCATTGAGGCTACAACGATATTTGATTCCCAAGAATAAGATTTCTTCTGGGCTATGGCTGGTATTCCGAATTTGCTGTTCAATTCACGCACCCATTGTAGAACTAAGGATGCAGGAACAAGAATAAGAACCTTCGACACTAAACCTCGAATCATATATTCTTTTAGAATAAGTCCAGCTTCAATGGTCTTACCAAGACCAACTTCATCAGCAAGAATAGCTCGGCCAGACATGTTGAATAATACTTTACGAGCTGTATCAATTTGATGAGGTAGAGGGACCAGATTCTGAATGTATTGGAGACATTGTAACTGATCGAAACTGGTTACTAATCTAGATTCTTCACCTTGCATGGCTAATTGGAACAATCGCCAGTCTCCCCAAGGCCCACCTTTATCCATGCGATTCTCTAGTTCTTCAAGCCAACGATTATCCATAAGCAGTGGAACAGGTAAATCTTGAGTTGTCATGATGTGAGGATGAGTGCTCTGCATATCCATGATTACCCTCCCTTTTAGAATGAATAGAATGGACTGTAACGTGTAGTATGCACTGAAGTAGGCTAGTTCATAACTTATGATGAAAGAAATAGATATATATAGAAATACAAAGGTGGTTCGTTGAAATAAATATTTACATCAAATTTCACGAATTTGGCATAGTCTTACAATATGTAGTGTAGTATAATGTCGTAAGTACAATATATTGTGGAAAATAGAAGTGGAATCTTGGATTTCAGATTATGAATTATCATCATTAGGAGGTTATTGTAGTGAATGAATTACAGCATACAAGCCGTTTGGAAGGCTTAAGTGAGAAGATATTTCTGGATCGATATGCGTGGAAAGACGCTGATACGAATAAAGCGAAGGTAGGAGATGTTGTCCTTGTTCTAACGAAGGATGATCCCAAATTTCCTACCAAAGAAGTGGGTGAGATTATGGCTCGCGAAGGTGCAACGGTGACGGTGAAGACTCGCAGTGGCGAGTTAGTGCAATCTGATGTGGAGAAGCTGACTTTAAATATTGAAAAAACACCTGAAGAGATGTGGGATCGATTAGCGAACGCGATGTCATCTGTGGAAGAAACGCCTGAGCTTCAAGAAGAGTGGAAGGGAAAGTTCCGTTACCTATTAGATGATTGGAAGCTTGTGCCTGGTGGACGGATTGCAGCTGGCGCTGGTGCAAGTGAGGAACTGACGTTGTTTAACTGTTATGTTATCCCTTCTCCTAAAGATAGTCGTGGTGGAATTATGAATACCCTCTCGGAAATGACAGAGATTATGGCTCGTGGTGGTGGTGTGGGAATTAACTTATCCTCTTTGCGTCCCAAAAGATCGATCGTTAAAGGTGTGAATGGTTCGTCTAGTGGTGCTGTGTCATGGGGAGGATTATTTAGCTATACAACAGGATTAATTGAACAGGGCGGAAGCAGACGTGGTGCCCTTATGTTAATGATGAATGATTGGCATCCTGACATATTGGAATTCATTACCGTGAAACAGACGATGGGTCAAGTTACGAATGCCAATCTATCCGTGTGTGTGAGTAATGGATTTATGAAGGCTGTCAAAGAAGATTTAGATTGGGAATTGGTATTTCCAGATACAACCACACCTGATTACAATGAAGTATGGGATGGCGATCTAGACAAATGGAAGCAAGCGGGGCGTAAAGTAATTCCTTATCGTACGGTGAAAGCACGTGAGATCTGGAATACGATTACCGAAGCAGCATGGAAATCTGCTGAACCGGGTATCGTATTCATGGAACGTTATAACGACATGTCGAATAGCTGGTATTTCAATCCAATTATATGTACGAACCCTTGTGGTGAACAAGGATTACCGGCTTGGGGAGTATGTAATCTATCAGCGATTAATTTGTCTAAGTTCTATGATGAGCAGAATCATGATGTGAATTGGGATGAATTAGCCACAACTACTCGTTATTCCGTTAGATTCTTAGATAATGTCATTAACAAGACACCGTATCATTTCGATGAGAACGAGGCGAATCAGAAGAATGAACGCCGAGTGGGACTCGGTACTATGGGACTTGCTGAACTCATGATTAAACTGAATATTCGTTATGGTAGTCCAGAATCACTAGAATTCCTTGATAAAATATTTGGCTTCATTGCTCGTGAATCTTATCTAGCATCAGCGGACATTGCAGGTGAGAAAGGTTCATTCATCGCATTTGATGCTGAGAAATACTTACAAAGTGGATTCATGCGTAACATGACGGATGTGTTCCCAGAAGTTGGACAAGCGATACAAGAAAAAGGAATGCGTAATGTCACCGTCATTACCCAAGCACCAACGGGTAGTACGGGCACGATGGTTGGAACATCCACGGGAATTGAACCTTATTTCGCATTCAAATATTATCGTCAAAGTCGTCTAGGGTATGACGAGCAATTCGTACCGATTGCACAAGAATGGCTCGAAGCTCATCCGGGTGAGAATTTACCTGATTACTTCGTAACATCCATGGATCTGTCTGCGAAAGAACATATATATGTACAAGCAGCCATTCAACGTTGGGTAGATAGTTCCATATCGAAGACAGCCAACTGTCCTTCTGACTTTACAGTTGAAGAGACGGCAGAATTGTATGAACTAGCATTCGACCTAGGATGTAAAGGGGTAACCATCTATCGTGATGGTAGCCGTGATGTCCAAGTGCTCAATACGGAGAAGAAGGACTCTACAAATAGTGAGTCGCCAGTAGTTGTAGAAGAAGCGCCTGTTGCTGAATTAATGGTTGCTCTAGATGATTCAGAATCTAACGGTACGAAAGTCGTTGACAATAAGTATAAGAGACGTCCACAAGTTCTTCGTGGTGCGACATATAAAGTGAATACACCATTTGGTATGGCCTATATCACGATCAATGATCTAAATGGTATCCCTAGCGAAATCTTCTTAAATGTTGGTAAAGCAGGATCAGATGTATTCGCTATGGCTGAAGCATTGGGCCGTGTATGTTCCTTATTCCTACGGTACGGGGATCATGGGCAGAAGGTCGAACTTCTTATCAAGCATCTAAAAGGAATTGGTGGATCCGGTGCGATTGGGTTTGGTGTAAACCGTGTAGAATCGATCGCAGATGCAGTGGCCAAAGCATTAGAATCTCATGTACACCATGAAGAAGATCACGTTCCCGCATCTGTAGCAGTAACAAGTGAAATGGAATCAACGGATGGCGGCAACAATCACCATCACAGCATGAATCCATCTTCTCGTGACCTATGTCCAAGTTGCGGTTCCGCTGCACTGATTAATGTTGAAGGATGTAAGACCTGCAGTAACTGTGGATATAGTAAGTGTTCGTAGGACAGACAGACTGTAATTAAATATATATACAGAATAAATGATATGTTTAACTACAAAGAATCCCGAGACAGAAATTCTGAATCGGGATTCTTTGTGTAGCAAGGAGAGTACTACAAGTTGAACCAACCCTAATCTTCAACGAAAAAGGCGTAATCCCGTCGTATGAATGATTGGTGATCAAGGATTTTTGAATGGAAGTAATGGTCTTATATGCACTTTATCTGGTTATTCTCCCGTGAAATGAAACCAATTCGCCTTGATTGGTGTATTATATATATAATGTAACTCTTGTTAAGGAGGTTCATCATGGGAATCTTGGTAAGATTTAAAGATGTTATGGCAAGTAATGTGAATGCTTTATTGGATAAGGCACAAGATCCAGAGAAGATGATTGATGATTATATGCGTAATTTGAATAGTGATTTGGGTAAGATCAGAGCAGAGACTGCTTCTGTGCTATCGGATGAGAGAAGAGCGAAGCGAGTACTGGATGAATGTCAGGCAGAGATTAGAAAACTTCAGAAATACGCGGAGAAGTCTGTACAATCTGGAGATGATGACGATGCACGGAAGTTTCTTGATCGTAAGATGATCCAAATGGAGAAAGAGAACCAATTGCAGGCTAATTATGACTCCATCATGGACAATGCAGTAAAAATGAAACAAATGCGTGATAAAATGTTGACGGATGTAAGTCAACTTGAGGAACGCCGTGCCAACCTAAAAGGTAAAATAGCTGCAACAAAAGCACAACAGAAATTAAACGAAAATAGCTATACCGATGGTGCGGGGACATCACTGCTTGATGCTGCGGAGGATAAGGTGAATCTAGCATACGATGAGGCTATGGCTCTAGCTGAGTTAAGAGCAGAACCGAAAGATGACCTAGATGAACTCATCGCACAGTTAGAGAAGGGTAGCAGAGAATAAGGAATGACAGATTCCTAGTTATCGAGGTGAATAAATGCCAGTTATTGAATACAAATGTCCAAATTGCGGTAGTGGAATGGTCTTTGATAGTGAGACGAGCATGTTATCGTGCCATAGTTGTGGGAGACAAGATAATATTGAACAACTGCAAGATCCTTTGACTACAAATGTATTCTCTGAGGATGAGGTGAAGGAATATCATTGTACTAGCTGTGGAGCAGTAGTTATAACAGAACCTGAAACAACGGCAACGGTCTGTCACTTTTGTGGATCAGCTGTTGTCCTAGGTGATCGCTTGACAGGTACATTGGCACCCGCGAAGGTAATACCATTCTCGATCAGTAAGGACGAAGCCATGACCGCTTTTCGCAAATGGTGTAAGAATGGTCGCTTAACGCCAAATGGCTTCATGACTGCGGATCGAGTCCAAGGAATAACCGGATTATATGTACCTTTTTGGCTATATGAATTACATAATAAAGTGGAAGTTCATGGTCAGGGTACAAAGGTGCGAAGTTATACGAGCGGAGACTATCAGATTACGGAGACACAGCACTTCGATGTATACAGGAACATGCGACTCAATTATGTAAAGGTACCGATTGATGCGGCAGAGAAAATGAATGATGAACTGATGGATAAATTAGAACCATTTCCATACGATCAGCTAAAAGAATTCAAAACACCTTATCTTGCAGGATACATTGCAGAGAAATATAGTTATAACGACGAGGATCTTTATCCGCGTGCAAAAGATAAGATTGCTGGATTCATTAATTCATATATTCAGTCGGCGACTTCGGGATATACTACGATGAGTTTCACAAACAAGCAGATTGATACGACATTGAAAGATGCGCAATATGTTCTGCTTCCCGTATGGGTGGTTCACTATGACTATAATAAGTCGCAGTATACGTTTGCGATGAATGGGCAGACAGGCAAAGTGGTTGGTAAGCCACCAATCAGTAAATCCAAAGTGGCAACGTGGTTCGCAGGTGTTGCGGGTATCTCCTTCATTTCACTGAAGTTGATATCTTTGATGATGGGGGGAGGATTATGGTGAGAATGAATAGAATGGTCCTAGCCATCCTTATTATCTTGGGCATATCTCTAGCGATTCCCGTACCTACAACGATGGCTGCACCTGAAATAAAAACATTGATATTTGATGAGGCTGGGCTTCTGACTAAGGAAGAATCTGACGAGCTGAATCTATTGGCTAATGAATTGGGAGCCGAAAGAGAAACGGATATAATCATCTATACATCTAATAACGACGACAATATAGATGTTATGAAAATGACTCAGGATTTCTACGATGAACAAGCACCTGGGTATGATAAGCGTCATGGAAATGCCGTAATTCTAACAATGGATATGAGAAATCGAGATATTTATTTGGCTGGTTTCTATAAAGGCAAGGAATACCTCGATGACAGACGACTGGATAAGATTAGGGATAAGATTACACCTTCACTAACAAGTGGTGATTATGATCTTGCTTTTCACACGTATACTCAAACCGCTCACAAATATATGGGGTATAGCCCGGGGGTGAATCCGGACAACATCTTGTTTAAGCTCTGGTTCCAATTGGCTGTTTCTCTGGGACTCGGGGGAATCGTCGTTGGGTTGATGGCTTATCGTTCGGGTGGTCAAGTTACGGTGAATCGGCAGACCTATGAGGATGCTAGTACTTCAGGAATATTGGACCATCGAGATCAGTATCTTCGAACAACAACAACGAGACGCAAGATCGAAAAGAACAATGGCAGTGGTTCAGGTGGTGGCGGAGGAACTACAGGTGGTGGTCATTCGCATAGCGGCAGTAGGGGATCATTTTAAGAGAAGGGATGATATACAATGGGATTCTTTAAAAATCAATTTGCTAATGTAGTGGAATGGGAAGAGTTTAGAGATGATATGATTTTTTGGAAGTGGAGCAATCGAGAAATTAAAAAAGGAAGTAAGTTAATCATTCGTTCAGGGCAAGATGCCATCTTTATAAATAATGGCAAGATCGAGGGTGTATTTGAGGATGAAGGAGAATTCAACATTGATTCAGACATCGTCCCATTCCTTTCTACCTTAAAAGGCTTTAAATTTGGGTTTAACAGTGGCATGCGGGTAGAAGTCTTATTCGTGAACACGAAGGAATTCACCGTCAAATGGGGTACCCAGAATCCAATCATGATTCCAACATCGCAACTTCCGGGTGGTATGCCTATACGTGCGAACGGTACATTTAACTTCAAAGTAAATGATTATGTGACGCTGATTGATAAGATTGCGGGAATAAGAAATAGTTATCTCGTTGAGGATATCAAAATACGAATTACTTCTGTTTTGGATCAATTATTAATGAAGTGGATCAGCAGAGAAGGCAAGGACATGTTTAACTTGCAGGCGAACGCTTCGGATATTGCCAAAGGTATTCAGGAAGATTTAGATATGCAGATTATGGACAATGGGATGACGATTACTGGATTTCAGGTAATGAGCTTTAATTATCCTAAAGAAATTCAAGATATGATTACGAAGAGCGCTTCACATGAAATGATTGGAAATCTACAGAAGTATCAACAGGTAAGCATGACGGATGGTATTTCCTCAGGGAAAGTCCAAGGTGGGGGTGCTGCTTCAGATATGGCAGGAATGATGATGGGCATGAACATGGCGAATGAAATGATGAAGAATATCAATCAGACTCCAAGTCAACCATCGCCATCTGGAAACCAACCATCCACTCCTACATCATCTTCTTCGGAGAACGCAACGAAACCCAATTTCTGTCCGAATTGCGGGTCGAAAACCGAAGGGGCGAATTTCTGTCCGAATTGTGGTCAGAAACTGTGAATTTGAAGAAATCTGGGTCTGCTTTAATTGCGCTTATCCTACTCATTACAATCCTCTCAGGCTGTGCTAAAGGTGCAGCAGGGATCAAGGTGAATAAGGATGGGAGCATAGACGTATCTATAAATCTAGAAATGGATGCCCGCATTGAAAGAATGGTAGGTAAGTCGTTAGATCAAGCTATTGCCAACATGAAAAGTGAAGTCGGTGTTGAAATAAGTAAAAAGCAATCGGATGAGAAAACGACGTATCAACTGTTGAAAACGTATGCCTCCTATCGAGAGATAAGAGAAATGGCTACAGATACGAATATCAAGCCAATCCAGATTGATCTGAACGAAACGCATAAGTTGTTGTATACGAAATACGATATTTCTGCACAACTTCAATCAACAGAATATGATTCTCAGATCTTGCAAGGTCTTCAATCTTTAAATGTATCCCAAACGTTAAGCAAACTTATTATTAGACAACTTGCTTTTGATTTCTCATTGACCTTACCTATGGATGTGTACGGGGATCATAATGCTAATCTCCAAGATGGAAATACATTAACCTGGCATATATCATTAGCAGATCCACAACCAATACAAGTGCAGATCTATGCACCCAATGTTAAGAATATTATTATTCTAGCCATTTCAATATTGATAGTTGCCATATTGGTTGTCGTCGCTGTTGTAAGGAGAAGAAAGAATACAAAGGCATAAACTATGACTAAATGAATCACATAAAACAAACAATAACAGTTCAGAGGTGGATAATCACCTTCTGAACTGTTATTGTTTGCAATAGAATATGTGGTTGCTCTTTAATTCCCTAAACGATAACCACCATGAAAGACTGGGCCTACATAGTCATTGAATGCGAACCCATTACGAATGGCTGCTGAGACAAATTCTTTGGCTTTTGCTACG
Organism: Paenibacillus sp. CMAA1364; assembly: GCF_054373195.1. Lineage (NCBI taxonomy): Bacteria > Bacillati > Bacillota > Bacilli > Caryophanales > Paenibacillaceae > Paenibacillus > Paenibacillus sp. CMAA1364. Next base: position 15,530 of record NZ_JBITNB010000024.1, read on the forward strand.
GCTTTATCTACAGGCATTCCATTTGCAAGACCACCGGTGATTGCAGCCGCAAAGGTACAGCCAGCTCCGTGGTTATAAGCGGGTTCAATTTTCACAGCTTCAAAAATCGTATAGTCAGTTCCATTAAAAAACACATCAATAGCCAAATTTCCACTAAGCGCTTTACCACCTTTAACAACAACATTACGGCTACCAAGTTGATGAATAAGACGTGCAGCTTCCTTCATGTCCTCAATGGTAGTTAATTTGCCTAGACCAGACAACACACCTGCCTCGAAAAGGTTAGGCGTAGTTACCGTTGCTAATGGTAGTAGTAGATCACGAATCGCATTTGCACTCTGTGGATTCAGAACTTCATCTTCACCTTTACATACCATGACAGGATCAATGACAACATTGGTCTGACGATTAGCTAGGATCGTCTGCTCGACGACGCGAACAATGTCTACACTTCCTAACATACCTGTCTTCATGGCATCTACAGGGCCACCCGAGAACACGGTCTTTAGCTGTTCAGCCACAAGTGGTGCATCAATAGGATAGACCTGATGATGCCAATCTTTGTCGGGGTCCATGGTTACAATGGTCGTTAATGCACTGAATCCAAAGGTGCCATACTCTTCAAATGTTTTGAGATCTGCTTGAATGCCGGCGCCTCCACTAGAATCACTTCCAGCGACTGTTAATGTTTTTACTATTTTCGACAATTGAAACGTCCCCTTTTGCTATATCTAGATTCAAAATATGTGATTGTAATTGATTATAACAAACATTTTAGAAACATTCATAATTGAAAGGAATTTGTCCAACATGAAGATCATTATAATGATTAGCCAGGTCGGTTTATTATACTTATTTTATATGGCTGGAGACTACATACAAAAGTTATTACATTTACCCATACCAGGAAGTATTGTCGGGTTACTTCTTCTCTTTGGTCTACTATTGTGTAAGGTTATTCCTGTGAGTTGGATTGAATTGGGATCGAATACCATTCTGAAGTTTCTTCCATTATTCTTTATTCCGGCCACTGCTGGTATTGTAAATCATATGGATATTTTTAATGGGAAAGGTCTTCTGTTAATAGCAGTTCTTATTGTAAGTTCGGTGTTAACCATTGGAGCGGCAGCACATGCTAGTCAGTGGTTGGCAAGATGGAGTGGTACAAGAATGAATGATAATCATGAGAAGGGAGAAGAAATAGGATGAGTATAACTGCAATCGTTATCGTGTTGATCACAGTAAGTATTTACATCATCATGTCTATGATTTATAGACGATTTCATCTCCCTGTACTTATGCCTGCTCTAACAGCAACCGTTGCTGTTGTACTCTTACTACTATATTTTCGAATTCCTTATGAAACGTATATGATCGGTGGTCAATGGATTAATCAACTTCTTGGACCAGCTGTCGTCTCACTGGCGTATCCTTTATATAAGCAACGGCATGTGCTTCGTCGTAATCTATTTGCTATTCTAGGGGGAACACTTACAGGTCTATTAGTTGGCATGTTTAGTGGGATATTCTTAGCTATTCTATTAGGGTTCTCTAAATTATATATACTGTCTTTGTTACCTAAATCAATAACGACACCTGTGGCGATTCAAATATCACATAACTTAGGTGGAGATTATTCTTTAACATCCGTATTTGTTATGATTGCTGGATTTACAGGTGCCATTGGGGGACCTTATATATTAAGAATGTTCAGAGTGAAAGATGCCGTTGGTATTGGGATCGGACTTGGAACGGCTTCCCATGCGCTTGGTACCGCTAAAGCTTTAGAGTATGGAGAAGAGTCTGTCTCGATGAGCTCGGTAGCCATGACGGTATGTGCCATAGCAGGTTCATTCGTTGCGCCTGTCGTCGTATGGATTGTGTATCACTAATGATTGAATATGAAATATGCTTCACTAAAAAATGGTAATAATGTATAATTGGTGGTATTGGTTTTTCAATTTTTCAAAAGAGGAGACCTGCCATTGTCTAACCTAAATATAAAGCCGAATTTATTTATTGGATCAGCAAGGGAATCTATTAAATACGCTAGTGCAATTCAATCTCAGATTGGTAGATCTGTGCAAGTGACACCTTGGTTTGCAGGAACCTTTGGTGTGAATGAATATACGATGGAATCACTGGAACGTATTCTTGATCAAAGTGATTACGGAATTTTTGTGTTTTCTCCGGATGATGTTGTTCTTATGCGTGGCAAATATGTCTTTATTACGCGAGATAATACGATCTTTGAAATGGGTTTGTTTTGGGGTAAACTAAGGCGAAATCGAGTTTTCTGTATTCTTCCTCAGGAAGTATCTCATAGAGACGATTTGGTTACTGGGGTTGATGTAACGAAGTTTCATTTGCTCTCCGACCTTTCAGGTTTAACGATTTTGGAATATGAATGCCGTAATGATAATAATTATGAAGCAGCGGTTACTACAGCTTGCATGAAGATGTTAGATATTATTGATCGCGAGAAGTATTATTTGGATCCACTAGTTCTACTCAAACAGAAGGAGGAAGAATTACAAAAAAAGCAGAGTATTCTTCAATTCTTCTGGGAGTTTAATCGCAATGTGACCGTCGCAGAAGTTGAGAAATACCATGCATTAAGTGAAGCTGTTCGTAATTCTTTCATACCTCCGATAAATTGTCGGGTAACGGGTGTTGCCTTTTGGCAGTCCATTGGCTCTGATGGAATTCGACAGGTGGGTGGAAATGTTGGAAGGGGTAAATTCTATCCATTTAATGCTAAAGATACGAATGAAAAGTCACAATCTATTTATGTCCTAGATGTATATAATAGTGGTAAGTGGACCTTCTTCAAACGCAAGGAGATTGAGGACGTTTATGTCTTATGTTATCCTTTAGGTATGGAACATGTTCTATCAGTGCATATTTCGGGTGTTAAAATGATATCGGAGAATAATCTTGAGGACATTGTATCCTATAATGATGAATTACTTCGTACCATAAGGCACTTAGTTGGAGGGAAATCAAATGAATAACAACGACAAAGCTCAGCAATCGCAACTTCATTTAACCAACAAAGGGCCTTGGGTAGTGAACAATGAGACACATATTTCTAAGAAGAGAGCTGTATCAAGAGGAAGAACATCGTCTAGAAGCAAACGATTGAAGACAGATATGATTCGCAACCAAGGTAAAGTATTGTTTGTTGGACCTTCTGTTGAAGGAAGCGATAAAGAGTATGTTAAAGTTCTTAGTGGGACGGTTTATGAACATAAACCATCGTTTGCATAATTGTATAATGTGTCATCATTTACTGAACAGGGTGCTTGTAGCAATACAGGGCCTTGTTTTTCTTTTTATCATGTACTGAGACATCTTTAATAGATTGTATTGTTGTAGTAGAATAGAGTTGATATTCAGGTATATAAATTTAAGCGAAGGAGTTGGCACTTGAATGATTTCGATTAATGATAATGAGACTATTCTTTTTATAGGGGATAGTATTACAGATTGTGGCAGGGATTATGCGAATAATAGTAGCTTAGGAACTGGCTATGCATTTCTTGCAGCTGCAGAATGGGGACGTAAATACCCACAGAAGAACACGAATTTTATAAATCGTGGTATTAGCGGTAATCGAGTAATTGATCTACAGCGTAGATGGGAAGAAGACTGTCTGCGGATAAATCCGGCATGGGTATCTATCTATGTAGGCGTTAATGATGTAGGGTTTCGCTACAATCATCAAGAAGAAACAACACTAGAGGAGTTCTACGCAGGCTATCGAAGCTTAATTGAAAGAACTCAAGAACATACCGATGCTAAACTTATTCTAGTGGAGCCATTTCTCTTACCAATACCTGACGATCGTAAGTTATGGAGAGAAGATTTAGATCCTAAGATTCAAGCTATTCGTGATTTAGCACGCGAGTTCCAGACACTTTATGTCCCACTCGACGGGCTATTTACGGCAGCAAGTACACAGAGTGGTCTAGCCTATTGGGCATCAGATGGATTACATCCATCGCCAGCAGGTCATTCTCTCATTGCAAAGGCATGGTTGGATACAGTCCAAGGGTAATAGTTCGAATTCGGAATAATATCGATTACTAAGGAGAGATCTATTTCATGGGTAAATTCAAAGTAGCTATTATTGGTTGTGGGAATATATTCCCAATGCATGCCATTTCAATTCAATTATCTGAAGTTGCTGAACTAGTTGCAGTATGTGATAACAAGGAAGACCGTGCTAAGGAAGCAGCTGAGAAATTTAATTGTAAACCGTATACAAGTTATGAAGAAATGTTAGAGCATGAAGAAATTGATGTCGTTCATATTTGTACACCACACTACTTACACGCACCTATGACTGCTTATGTTGCGAGTAAAGGTAAACACATCCTTACAGAGAAGCCTATGAGCATTACAACAGAAGATGGACAAAATATGGTGGATGTATGTGAAGTTAACGGTGTTACATTGGGAGTCATCTTCCAAAATCGTTACAATCCAGGATCACAGTTGATTAAAGATGCTATTGTAGATGGTAGTCTTGGCCGTGTGCTTGGTGCAAAGTGTTCTGTAACATGGGATCGTTCTGACGAATATTATAGTAAGAGCGACTGGAAAGGAACTTGGGAAAAAGAAGGTGGCGGCGTACTGATTGACCAAGCGATTCATACGATGGACTTAATGCGTTGGTTCGTTGGCGAGGAAGTAGAGTATGTAGATGCTCAGATTGGTAACCGTGCACATGAAATTATAGAAGTGGAAGACAGTGTTGAAGGTGTAGTGAAGTTCAAAAGTGGTATTTTTGGCGGATTCTATGCGATCAATTACTACAGCTATGATGCTCCAGTAGAAATTGAGATTCACTGTGAGAATGGTATTGCCAAAATGGTTGGCGAAAAGGCTACTCTTATCTATAACGATGGCACAGAAATCACAAGAGATAAGAATCCGAATGAAGAGATTGATTACGGTGAAGGTGTGAAGATGTACTGGGGGGTTAGTCACCTGAAGCAAATCTCTGATTACTACAATTCCCTGAAGAATGGTGCAAGCCTTTACATTGATGGTAAGGAAGCGTTAAAAACACAGAAGATGATTGCGGGAATTTACCAATCGGGTAAAGAAAATAAAAGAATTTATATGTAATTCATCTATCATTTAGTACGAGTAGAACTATAATATCGTTACGAGCACAAGGATCCATCGAGTTATGTGATGGATCCTTATTTGTAATGACTGGTTAGCGATCTTTTTTATGGTGAATGGAGTCTATGTGACTTTTTGAATTGTTCTGGTGTGATCCCCTCTAATCTTTTGAAGACGGTGCAGAAATAACTAGGGTGTTCATAGCCTGATTCTTTGGCGATTTGTTGTATTCTTTTACTTGGACTGAGAAACATTAACTCTTTACTTCTAGTAATTCTTTCTCGATTAATATATTCCATGGGACGAATCATTAATGTCTTCTTAAATAAAGAGCATAAATATTGCGGAGAAATACCCGCATACGCTGCAATCTCATCGATCGTTATGGACTCATGACAGTGTTGTTTCATGTATTGCATCACAGGTTGTAAACGAAGTACATTCTGTTGCATATTATCGGTGTTCGTAAAGACGTATTTAGATAAGTCTAGTAACAGTGTATACAGAATTTTGGAGCATTCGACATGGAGGTAAGAACGCTCTGAGCTTGTAATGGTAAGTAAATGAGTGGTATGAGCTAAGATTGCATCACTATCGGTAAGTGAGAATACACCAGATTGATGAACACCAACTTGATCTAATAAAGTACTACATAAATGCCCATCAAAGGATATAAAGTTTAATGCCCAAGGTTCTGATATGGGTTGATACGAATGTGGAATATTAGGATACAAGCAAATGGCCTGACCTGTTGAAACGGTATAGGTCTGTCCATCTAGATTTAGTATGCCTTCACCTGATATTACTTGGAGCCATTGGTAGCAATAGAAGCCTTCAAGACGAGATGTGGGGACTTGATTATCCCAATGTCCCACACTAGTCAAATAGATAGGAAGATTAGAATCAGCTTCACTTATAATTGGAAATGCGATAGAATCCATAGCGTCCTCCAGTTTCATATAGTTATATGAATGTGAAAATCGTTAAATAGAAATAAAACGTTGTCAGTATTATAATGTGAATATAGTGATAGTATAACCTAAATATATAGTAAGGAGTGATTTGTATGACGAAACAGAAATTAATATATACATCACCAGCGAATGGATACCCAGAATGGAATAATAACCCCGAAATATTCCAAATCAATCGAATGGATGCTCACGCTACATTAATTACATATCCTACTTTGACAGAAGCATTAGCCGGCAAATTCGAGGAATCTGCTAATATACATTCATTAAATGGAACTTGGAAATTTGCTTGGGCTAGCAATTCAGAGAAGCGTATTGCAGACTTCTATAAAAAGGATATGGATTGTAGTAGATGGGATGATATCGTCGTTCCATCCCATTGGCAACTTCAAGGGTATGATTATCCGCAGTATACGAATGTTAAATATCCATGGTCTGAGCATGAAGATATCAAGGCACCTTTTGCTCCAACGAAGTATAACCCTGTGGGGTCGTATGTACGAACTTTTACAGTTCCTGAAGCATGGGGGGATAACCCAGTATATATTAGCTTTCAAGGGGTTGAATCCGCTTTCTACATATGGTTGAATGGTGAATTGGTTGGTTATAGTGAAGATTCTTTCACACCTGCAGAATTTGATCTAACGCCATACTTAATAGCTGGTGAGAATAAATTAGCTGTGGAGGTCTATCGCTGGTGTGACGCTAGTTGGTTAGAGGATCAAGATTTCTGGCGTATGAGCGGAATCTTTCGGGATGTCTATTTATATACGAGTCCGAAGATTCATATCTTTGACTTCTTTGCAAAAGCTGACCTAGAGGACGATTTGCAGAATGGACAGCTATCGTTATCAGCAACTGTTCATAATTATAATGAATTAAATGTTGGGCAAATCAGCATCGAAGCAGCATTATATGATGACTCTAATCAAGCTATATTGGCACAACCGCTGAGTATGACGACTTCCCTTGATGATAAACCATCCACTCAACTTGAAGGAAAGATTACTGTCCAACAACCTGAGAAATGGAGTGCTGAGAAGCCATATCTCTATACACTTGTACTTGAGTTGAAGGATGCGAAAGGGAATACGCTTCAATTCATTAGTTGTAAAGTAGGATTTCGTAAATTTGGTATTGAAGATGGATTAATGAAAATCAATGGTGAGACGATCATGTTCAAAGGTGTAAATCGCCATGAGTTCTCACAACTTACAGGTCGTGCGATCAGTGTAAAGGATATGATTACAGATATTGTTCTGATGAAATCACATAATATCAATTCAGTACGTACATCTCATTATCCGAATCATCCGAAATGGTATGAACTGTGTAATGAATATGGACTATATGTTATTGATGAAATGAATTTAGAGACACATGGTACTTGGTATTATGGTCAAAAGGAACTTGAAGATACTCTTCCTGGTAGTAAGGTAGAATGGAAGGCGAACGTTCTAGATCGTTGTAATACGATGTTCCAAAGAGATAAGAATCATCCATCGATTGTCATTTGGTCACTAGGTAATGAATCATTTGGTGGAGATAACTTCATTGCGATGTATGACTTTTTGAAAGAAGCAGATCCTTCTCGACTTGTGCATTATGAAGGGGTATTCCATTATCGTGGATCCAATGCTGCTTCGGATATCGAGAGCCAAATGTATACGCATATTGATAAGGTTGAAGAATATGCACGTAACAATCCCGAAAAGCCGTATATCATTTGTGAATATAGTCATGCGATGGGGAATTCCTGTGGTGGACTTAATGAATATTGGAAGTTGTTTGATCGTTACCCTATTCTACAAGGGGGATTCATTTGGGATTGGATTGATCAATCGATTCTGACGAAGACAGACGATGGTGTATCTTATTTAGCATATGGTGGTGATTTCGGTGAGTCTCCTCATGATGGAACATTCTGTGGAAATGGTCTGATATTTGCTGATCGATCCGTAAGTCCGAAGTTACTGGAAACGAAGAGATGCTATCAGAATGTGAAGTTCGTAAATGAGGATATACAGCAAGGTAAGGTTAAGATAACGAACCAACATTTATTTACCAATTTATCAGATTATGATTTAGTATGGATATTAACAAAAGACGGTGTGTTGGAACAAGGAGGAAGCCTGACGATTTCGATTGCACCGAATGCGACCGAAGTTATTGATTTGAAAGAAGCTATCCCTGTCTTAGGTCAACGTGGCGCAGAGTATATTCTAACGTTACGTGTGGTTCTGAGAGAAGATACACAGTGGGCTAACAAGGGCCATGAAATAGCCTATGATCAATTTATAGTAATGCCTTTGTCGTGGGAAGAAATCACATCGGATTCAACAACAGATGAACTTCCATCATTAAACGTTGAGAATGAAGAGGATGTACTTCGCATTAGTGGAGAGAGATTCCTTGTACAATTCAATAAGCATTCAGGCGAGATGTTCTCCTATCAATGGGATGGCGTAGAATTGATTCAACAAGCGCCTAGGCCTAACTTCTGGCGTGCCATGACAGATAACGATAGAGAGAATGGACATGAAGAACGAAGTGGAACGTGGAGAGAAGCGGGTATGAACAGAACACTGGTTCAGTTCACACATGAGATGCAAGATCAAAGCGTGAAGTTGACCACTGTGTATTCACTACCAACGGCTACCTCATCACAATGCACGATTACTTACATGGTTCGTGGAGATGGGGAGGTAATCCTAGATATGGATCTTCTTCCAGGGGAAGGATTGCCTGAGCTTCCAGAGATCGGGTTACTATTAACGATGGATGGTTCTTTTGATCAATTGGAATGGTATGGTAAAGGACCGCATGAGAATCAGTGGGATCGTAATTCAGGTGCACCAGTGGGTCTATATTCTGGTAAAGTTAGTGAGCAATGGACACCGTATTTACGTCCACAAGAATGTGGGAATAAGACAGATGTACGACATGCATCGATTATCAACGATCAAAAGGTAGGGCTCTTCATTCAAGGATCTCCATGGTTCGAACTGAATGTTCAATCCTACACGCCAACGGAAATCGAAGCAGCCGACCATGCCTATAAGTTACCGAAGTCTGATACAACAGTCGTACGGATCAATTACAAACAAATGGGTGTCGGTGGTGATGACAGCTGGGGTTCAAGACCACATCCAGAATATAGATTGTTTGGAAACCGCCCATACAGCTTCCGATTCCATCTTAAAGGTTATTAACTGTAATGAATTAAATAGATAGATAGGACTGATCTCAAAGGTTGCAGTATAGACCTTTGAGATCAGTCCTTTTTTTGTATTGTATTCTACATTACTTAAATTTTTTGCTGCACTGTATCTATTGCAAGACTGATCTCATCCTGGTTAGGATGAAGTCCTTCTTTTGGTATCAGCGTTCTGCCGATTAAATAATCAATAGAGACTTGGAATAAATCAGCTAGTTGGGATAATGTCTCGAAATCTGGTCTTCGTCGACTCTTTTCATAATGGGATAATGCTGCACGTGTAATGCCAATGGTGGAAGATACCTCTTCTTGTGTCCAACCTTTCTGCTCCCGCAATTCTGCAATACGATTCTCAATCTTCATTCATGTTCCTCCCTATACTTCATGACCATATATAAAAAAAACGTAGAAACAACTTGACATGATACATAATGTATCGTAAGTTAACAACATACCAATTGATACGTTATGTATCATTATAACGTCAAACCGTAAAAAAACACAACTTAGTTCTCATTAGAAATGTATTAGGAAGTCATGATAAAAATAAATCAGTCAACATAAAATGAATGGTTAGGAGCAATCTAGCTAGAAACTAATAAGTATCTATGAAGGAGATTACGATGGAACTGAAATTATTGATGAATATGATAAGAAAGCGTCTATGGTTAATGGTTAGCTTCATCCTATTGTGTACGTTGAGTACGGGATATTACAGTCTATATCACATAACGCCTATGTATGAAGCAACTAGCACCGTCATTGTGAATAAGGAGAACCAGAATGGTGAGGGCAAATCTGCATTAGATATGAATGTCATCAGCTCGAATATTATGCTTATTAATTCATATAAAGAGATTGTCAAATCAGCCACCATTATGGATAAAGTCGTACAAAAAAACCCTGAATTTAAGGTGTCATCAAAAGACTTAATGGAGCGTTTAAAAGTGACAACGACACAAAATTCACAAATCATTACATTGACAATTAAAGATACCTCTTATAATCGTGCTATGAATATCGTGAATGCTATTTCACAAAATTTAAAAAGTGAGATCCCCATCATTATGAAGGTAGATAACATTTCTATACTCGATGTGGCACAGCCGCAGCTCGTAGCAGAACCAGTTAGCCCCAATATCATATTAAATATTGTCATAGCACTGGTCGTTTCCTTCATGATAGCCATTGGGTTCGTTCTAGTGAAAGAGTATCTGAATGATACGGTAGAGAATGAAGAGGATGTTGAACGTTATTTAGGATTAACAACGTTAGGAACAATACAGCCGATGAAGATAAAGAATATGAAAATACGCACAAAACGTAAATCCAAAGAGAAGATTGGAGAACATTATGCGTCGATCAGCTAATCATACGAAGTTAATCATGAACTCTAATCGTAGATCATCCATCTCGGAAGGATACAGGAATCTACGAGCTAACATTCAGTTCTCAAGTTGGGATTATAAACTTCAAGTTATGGCAGTTACCTCTACACAAGCAGGTGAGGGTAAAACGACAACCATTAGTAACCTAGCTGTAGCTTACGCACAAGATGGCAAACGAGTATTACTCATCGATGCAGATTTAAGACATCCTTCCATTCATGAAGCTTTTGGTGTGAGCAATCAAATAGGGCTATCCAATCTATTAGCTAATCAATGTTCTAGTGATGAAATCCTAAGAATTACGGAAATAGAGAATGTAACGCTTGTAACTGCAGGCGCAATTCCTCCCAATCCTACGGAGTTACTCTCATCTGGTAGATTAAATGAGATCATTGAGGTATGGAAGGAATCATTCGACATCATCTTATTGGATACTTCACCAATCATGGCAGTGGCGGACGGGTTAATTGTGGCTTCGATCAGTGACGGCGTTATCCTTGTTGTGAACGCAGCGGGGAAAGTGAAACGGCAGTATATTCTGAGGTCAAAAGAAAGATTAGAGAGTGTGAAAGCACGCATCCTAGGTGTCGTTCTGAATAATAAAAAGTTCAGTAAATTAGAAGCACAACAATACAATTATTATGGAATGCAGTAATTCGAAGAGTGATTTGTAAGATCTAAAGGTCATGCCTATGACACCTTTATCAGAATAGGCACTCGAGCACGCTGTGGGTATGAGAAGTACCTTAGACGTACATCGTCGATAGTGTGTTGTGAGGATGGGTTTAATGCCCTCTTTTTTATAATGCTACAACATTCTATTGAGGATAAGGTAGGAGCGTAAATGGATAAAAAAATATGTGTGATGGGTCTCGGTTACATTGGTTTGCCAACGGCAAGTCTACTTGCGGTTAAAGGATATGAGGTACACGGGGTAGATATTAATCAATATGCTGTGGATTTAATTAATCAGGGTGAAGTTCATATCTATGAACCTGACTTAGATATTATGGTGAAAGCTGCTATACAAAGTGGTCAACTACATGTCTCTTCAGAAGCAGAAGAAGCTGATATCTTCATTATCGCGGTACCGACACCATTCCAAGAGGATCATATACCTAATATCTCCTATGTGCATAATGCAACTGTAGCCATTGCTCCTTATTTAAAGCCAGGGAATATCGTCATATTGGAATCAACAAGTCCTGTTGGAACAACGGAGAAGATCTCCAATTGGATATTAGAGGCAAGGTCAGATCTAAGTATATCGGATTCAACACATTCGGTATGCAATCGTATTTATGTTGCACATTGTCCGGAAAGAGTCATGCCAGGTCAAATATTACGAGAACTAGTTGAGAATGATCGAATCATTGGTGGGATCGATGGTGTATCTACGAAAAAGACAGTTGAATTCTACAAGCAATTTGTGAGTGGAAAAATATTAGAGACCAATGCCAGAACGGCAGAAATGGCTAAATTAACGGAGAATTCCTTCCGTGATGTCAATGTTGCATTCGCTAATGAACTTTCTCTAATATGTGATCATTTAGATATCAATGTCTGGGAATTGATCCAACTTGCCAATCATCATCCCCGTGTTCAAATCTTACAGCCTGGTCCAGGTGTTGGCGGACATTGTATTGCCGTTGATCCGTGGTTCCTTATTGATGCAGCGCCAGAACAGGCAAAGCTTATTCGTACAGCAAGAAATGTTAATGATTATAAACCAGGATATATTGTGGACCGTGTTTGCGATCGAGCAGAACGTTTCAAATCACCTGTTATCGCTTGTCTTGGTCTATCCTTCAAAGCAAATATTGATGATCTACGCGAGAGTCCTGCGGTTCAGATTGTAGCATATTTATCACAAAGACAAGTAGGTACAATTTATATCGCTGAACCCCATATCCATGAATTGCCGGAATCTCTCCAACTCGAACATGTTAATCTACTAGCCAATACAGAAGAAGCTATCCGCAAATCTGATATCGTACTATTACTTGTTAATCATGAAGTATTTCAAGAAATCGACAGAAATCTATTGAAAGAGAAAATAGTAATTGATACAAGAGGTTTCTTTAACTAAAGTATTGAGATTAAGGTTGGTGTAAGAAATATGAATACTTTGTTAGCAAAGGTTAGAAGATTAAGGAACATGCCTCTAGATCAAGCTGTCCAGAAGATATTGTTCATAACGGGCATGAAATTTGTCTATCGAATAAGGAAATACCGAAATATGATTAGACCGATACAAATTAATCTAGGTCAATTCAGAGGGTTTCATAGTGAAGCTAATTATTTCTTTCGTGTGGAAGATCGCAATACGTACATAGAACAACTAAGAACATTGAAGCTAGTGGATTCGATTGTTTATGATGCAGATCGAATCTGTGATCATCAATTTGATTTGTTAGGTTCTGGAGATGTACATGTGGGAGATAAATGTCCGTGGAATGTGGATTTCAAGACGAACTATAGATGGAAGAATACCTTTTATAAACACATTGCTATTGTTGACCTTACCAATAAGGCAGACGTGAAAGTACCCTGGGAATTATCTAGATTCCAACATGTATTTACATTGGGGAAAGCCTATTGGCTAACGAATGATGAGAAGTATGCCATAGAATTCCAGGAACAAATAGAAGATTGGATCACTCACAATCCAATCGAAATGTCTGTCAATTGGACGTGTACGATGGATGTTGCTATTCGAGCTGTGAATTGGATTTCCGGTTGTTACTTTTTTCGAGAGAGTCCATCCATTTCAGCAACATGCTGGGAAAGAATACATGCTTCATTATATTTACATGGTCCATTTATCTTGAGGAATTTGGAGAATACAGGAGAACATACTGGCAATCATTATCTATCTAATCTAGTTGGTTTAGCAAGTCTGGGTATTTACTTCGGCGAGTTTAGAATAACGGAAAATGAAGAACCAACAAATCATCCGAAACAATGGCTTGAATATGCCCATTCAGAATTAGAACGTGAGATGTTCGTACAAGTCAATACCGATGGAACGAATTATGAGGCATCAACCTCATATCATCGGCTTGTGACGGAATGCTTTTTACTTACGACGGTATTATGTGCTCATAATGAGATTTACTTCTCTGTGGAGTATGCCAATCGATTGGAAAAGATGTGCGAATTCATATGTCAGACATTGAAGCCGAATGGCTTAACACCTGTGGTTGGCGATGCCGATGATGGGCGTTTGCTGATTGTATCCCAATATGGGTCATGGGTCCGAAATGATTATCGTCATTTATTAATGGTAGCGGGTGAATTCTTCGATCGAGATGATTTTAGATTCTATGCTCAAGGAGAAGAAGAGAATTCCTTATGGATTACGGGGTCTTTCAGTACGGAGTTCAATTCACCATCAGAACAGTTAAGATCGATTGCATTCCCAGATGGTGGTTATTATGTGTTGCGTAATGATTATGTCTACTGTCTTATTCGGTGTGGTGAGCTATCCTTCCGTGGACATGGTGCACATAGCCATAATGATCAATTGAGTTTTGAATTGCAGATCAACGGAATAGATTTCTTCATCGATCCCGGATCATATGTATACACTGCAGACTATCGAATGAGGAACTTATTTCGAAGTACAGCGATGCACAATACGATTGAAGTAGCGGGTAAAGAACAGAATGATTTCGAAGAGGACAACTTATTCTTGATGCGTGAGCAGTCTTTTTCTCAATGTGAGATGTTTACGGATTCACTATTTGTTGGTCATCACCATGGATACAGGGATAAGTTAGGTATCACACATCGTCGAGCATTATCAATTAGCGAGAATAAACTTGTGATACTCGATGTCTTGGCTTATGAAGATACTTCGAAAGAACAAGAATTAATGTACATAGCCTCATATATATTATCTCCAGGGGTGATCGTAACACAGTTCGAGCACCTACTAACACTTAAGAGAGATGGGATTATTGTTGAGATCTCATATGAAGGCCAAGAAGAAATAGAAGTAATAGAATGTTGGGTGTCTAGTCGATATGGCGTTCGCGAAGCTAGCCAATGTATTCAAGTAAGAGGTACCTCACTTACAATGAAAACAAAAGTTCAATGGTCTAGTAGAGCAATAACAGATGATAGAATCCATCATTGCGGAGATAAAGTATATATTTGAAGAAATGAGGTGGTTGATATGAATGTTGCTAAATCCATGGCGAAACAAGTCTTAGCCTATCTTCCATATCGTTATGTGAATGTGGGGAAAGAATTTTTTGAATGGCAGCAGAAGTTGGAAAGGTTGAAGGAGATGAGTGAGCAACAGATTCTTGAAGCTCAATTCCAATCTTTCAATAATATAGTGAATCTAGCATATCATGAGACAACATTTTATCGTGAATTGTATGATAATCATGGGTTCCATCCTTCTCAACTGAAGGATCCTTCAGATATCCAACGCATTCCAACGGTTACTAAATTAATGGCTAAAGAACGTGGTCTTGATTTTATCGTATCTCGATATGATCCTAAGAAGTTATCTATAGGTACAACAAGTGGAACAACAGGAAGTTCATTAACCATATATTCAAATCGTCGTATTGAGCAACGAGAGTGGGCAGCAACTTGTTATTTATGGTCGAGTGTTGGATACCAACCTGGCGATGGACGAATTGAATTTAGAGGTTATTTCCCAGGTGGTGAGGATTACACTTTTGATCGATATCATCGCGTTCTTCGAATTAATGTGACTAAGCTAACAGGAGGTAATATTCATAGTATCTGGAAGGTTATTCATGACAGTGGATATGAGTTCATGCATGGATACCCATCATCATTAAGTCAAGTGTCCAAATTAGTCTTAGAGCACAATATGATGGGACAATATCTGCCTACGGCAATTCTCATGGCTTCTGAAAATATATATGAGCATCAGGTTGCCACCATATCTGCAGCTTTCCCCACGTCGAAGTTACATGGTCACTATGGTCAGTCTGAACGTACTATCATGGCAGGATGGACAGATGATACTAAAGTCTATAGCTTCGTCCCGTTATATGGATATGTTGAGAAGGATGAACATAGTAATGGCTTGATTGGAACATCATTTATTAATGATGTGATGCCATTTATACGTTATGAACTTATGGATATGACATCAGATTTCATCCCTTCACCACATCATGCCAGACATTTGTTCCCTTCGATTTCTTCTATTGATGGCCGTAGTGGTGAAATGATGTATAAGCCCAATGGAGACATGGTGTCATCAAGTTTAGTTGCCATTGCAGTTCGTGGGACGAAAACAGTGACTGCATGTAAGTTAATTCAGCATCAATATAATGAAGTCGATATTTTAGTGGAGACATTCGCATCCAAGGATCAGGTGATAGAAGAACTTCAAATGGTTTTACAAAGACTAAAGACTATCTTTACAGAATCGATGAACTTTAATGTCCAGATCGTGGATAACATCCCAAGACAAATCTCTGGGAAGTTAAAGACAGTCGAAGTAATGATCGGACAAGAAGGATACACACCATGAAGATCATCATGGTTGGCCCTATGCCGCCACCTATAGGTGGCATATCTGTTCATATCAAGCGGTTGCAAGAGCGATTGCAGACCGAAGGAATCCATTGTGATATATATAATGAAATGAATGAGAGTCGGATAGAGGAGAATATCTACTCTTTACATGGATACAAAAGATTCCTATTTAAGATTCCCTTTATACGCGGGGATCTTTTTCATTTTCATAGCATTAACCGCACTGTGAGAATATTGTTAGGGTGTTATTCAATGTTGGGTAAGAAGGTCATCCTAACGGTACATGGTGAAAGTCTCATGCAACAGATTAACCATTCAAAGCCATTCATTCGATTTCTATTATTAAAAAGTCTGCAACGAATAGATCAGATTATTTGCGTGAATGACAAAAATACATTAGAACTGATCCGTCTTGGTATAAGTGAACATAAAGTGAGTACGATTCCTGCTTATATCCAACCTGTGGAGCGTGAGTCAGATGATCTTAAGATCCCTGATACAGTATTAACTTTTATGAAAGATACTAAGTTTGTCATTACCGCGAATGGGTTTATCCGGTTTCATGAGAAGAAGGACTTATATGGCGTGGATATACTAATTGATCTTCTGGAGGAATTAAGACAGGGGAAGGTAGATGTTAGGATTCTTTTTGCAACCTTAGGAGTCGCAAACCAAAGTATAGAAGAACAACATTATTATAATGCATTGCGAAATAGACTAAGAACGCTTCATCTTGAAGATCACTTTTTATTTCACGAGGTTACCAATACAGAACTTTTCCCTATTGTGAAAAAGAGCCATCTATTTATTCGTCCTACCATTATCGATGGTTATGGCGTATCCATTGCAGAATCACTGCATTTCTCGATACCTGCTATTGCTAGTGATGTTTGTCTTCGACCAAACGGTACGATTCTATTTCAATCGGGTAACGTTCAAGATTTAACACAGCGAGTGCAGGACATCATTAATAATTACACGGTATATAAACAGAGTGCGAGCTTAATTAGACCAAAGGATTATTCTTCGAATGTGATAGAGCTCTATAGAAAAATAGGTGGACAAAGGAGTCTAGAAAGTAAAGTGATCCTTGATGAATGTCGTAAATAAAAGAATGTTCTCGAATGGCTTAATCTATTTATTCTCATCCATCTTCACGCAATTAATGAATCTTATCCTGATTCCCTTGTACACTAGGAACCTGTCCCAAGAAGATTATGGACATTATGATCTGATTATTAGTGTTCAACAGTTATTAGCTATTGCAATTACACTTGGCGTATATTCGGGTATGATACGATTCTTTCATGACTATGAGAATAAGAATGACCTCAAAAATGCAGCCATGTCATTCTCCATAATTTGGGGGGGCTGTTGTACTGGGTTGGCATGGTTAGCTAATCCATGGCTGTATCCCCTATTGTTCGGCGATGACAACCATGGCAATCTATTTATCCCACTTATTGTCATGAGTTCAGTGTTAGTCTGTTTCAACAAGACATATTCAAGTTATCACGCTATGAAATTTAATGCTCTAAAATCTAGCAGTATTCAGCTCTCAACGATTCTAAGCACACTATTATTTGTATATATCTTCTTTATTACATTTAACATGGGTATTGTTGGTATATTATTAGCGCAACTATGTGGGAATTTAGTTATATTTCTTTTTGTATTTGTGGTGGATTTACGGCATTTCAAATGGCGCTTGGATGTAGGAC
The DNA here is from genome assembly GCF_054373195.1 of Paenibacillus sp. CMAA1364. Lineage (NCBI taxonomy): Bacteria > Bacillati > Bacillota > Bacilli > Caryophanales > Paenibacillaceae > Paenibacillus > Paenibacillus sp. CMAA1364. The sequence goes on from NZ_JBITNB010000024.1 coordinate 33,498, forward strand.
AACTCAAGAATATGCTGCGTTATGGATCGGGGCTTATGCTAGGCGATGTGTCTTCTTGGGTGCTAACTTTAAGTGATCGATTCTTAATTAAAGGATATATGAATCTCTCTTCCGTTGCTGTCTATTCAGTTGGATACAAAATTGGGATGCTGATTAATCCACTATTTATTAACCCGTTCTCATCGATGTTCACACCGTTTAAATTCTCAGTATATAAAGAAGAGAACGGAAGGGAACAAATCGGTAGTATGTTTCGACTCTATAATTTTATAGGTTGGTTTGGCGTGTTGGGACTTTCCTTATTTGCTAATGTTGCCATTGATTTGATTGCGCCTAAGGAATATGCAACAGCGTCCAATCTAGTGCCTATTATTGCTCTTTCCTATTTTTTATCAGGTGCCATATCTTTTTATTCATTAGGGCTCCACATTGCAAATAAGATGCGTACGAATTCTATGATAACGATTCTAGCTGCACTTATTAATATTGTTGCTAATATGTTATTAATTCCTTGGTTAGGGATATACGGTTCTGCACTATCTACCGTTATTGCTTATATGATAGCTAACGGTGTCTTTTATCATTATGGATCGAAATATTATCAGCTTGGTTTCGGTTTGTTATATCCGTATAAATTCCTGTCCATTATCGTTCCGATATATGGGGTTTATTATTATTTAACACATATCTTCAATTACATATTTATTGATTACTTTGTTATGGAACTACTCCTTAACACGGTTTTGTGTGCATTTTTTGTGTGGTTCAGTATGAAATGTAAATTTATCTCTAAAGAAGAAGTCGTAGGCGTCTTACAGAACTTTCGAAAGCGTAAACTACCGGATTCAGTAGTAAATGAAGCGAGTTCTAACACATGAATTGTCAATTTGTTCGAAAATTATGGAATAAAGGGGTTCGTATGTTTTGACTACTAAATTGATCACGGATATTGAAGGTTTACTTGGTATAAAAGAAGATTGGGAACGATTGGAGCAATGTGATCAAGCCTTGACGTATTACAATACTTTTCAATTCAATTATTATTGGTGGCTTACTTATGGGAAATGTAAGCATCTTTCCTTGTTTATTATTTGCTCTTATAGGGATAACCAGATGGTAGGTATAGCCCCACTTATGATTACACGGATAGATCAGACAATTATGAAATATGACAAACTATGTTTTTTAGGAAAAGGGGACTATTTCAACTTCATTATAAATGATAGTCAATTCTCAGCAGTCGCTATTATGAAGGACATCTTTCAATGTATTGAAGAGAATTCGCAGCGATGGGATAGAATCGAACTCACCCATGTAAAGATGGACACTCCTTTGCTGCGGTATCTATTAAGACATGATCAATACAACCCATATGTACAGTATTTAACTTCTTGTCTAAGAATGAGAATGAATGAATTTGCAGGGTATGAACAATTTGACAAGGAAATATTGAACACCAAATTAAGAAGGAAAAGAGTTAGATTACTTAGTGAAACTCGTTATCAATTCAAAGTGGTCACAGGACAAGATTGTGATGATATCTATGATCGTATTTCCTATGTTCACAAAATGGAGAAACAATATTTACACCATGAGAAAGGAAGATCACAGAGAAGAAGTCTATTCGAAGATAAGAATAATGAACTTTTCTTGAAACAACTCTTTCAGGATAATGATAAGCTCATAACATTTATGCTGGAGACAGAAGATCAACAGATCATGATCTATATGACTTGTTATTTATATAACGGTGTTCTTTACGGTTGGAATATGGCATGTTCTCCTGAGTATGCTAGATATCATGGTGTTGTAGATGTACTATTAACTGAAATTATTCATTATTTATTCGAAGACGGTAAGAAAATGGCTGATCAAATTGATTTTGGAGCGGGAAGTTATTCGTGGAAATTTCGTTGGTCGAATCAATTCTCAGTTAATTATTCCTTCTCTATGTGGAATAGATCTCGCCGAAGTAGCAAGGTGTATCAGTTTCTAATGAAGACCAAAGGGATCGTAAGGTCGATAAGAGGTATAGCGAATGAACATTAGCATATGTAAATGGTATAACAACGCTGCATCACCTGTTCTTCTAATGATTGATGATCTAGCCAATACGTGGGTAGATACTACCCATCATGGCATATTACGCTCGGGGGATGACTGGGGCTATCATAAGCATGAGAAGGATTCCTCCTTTCGTTTTTTGTGTGAGCAAATTCTACAAGTGTTCCCGAAAGTGAAAGTAACCTTTTTCGTTCCTGTTGGTATTAGAGTGGGGATGCTCCTATCGCCTATGCACCCACAAATATCCTTGCCGATTAATGCGGATGAGAACAGTAAGACATTCTTCAAATCCATTCATGAACACCCTAATTATGAGTTAGCCTACCACGGAACAACACATGGCCAGGTTGGTGAACATGCGATTGATTTCATTCAGGAATGGGCTACTTTTAAGACACTAGACGAAGCTATGGATACGATTGAAGAAGGAATTGAAATCTATCAAGACGCTATTGGAGTTAGACCGCAAGGTGGCAAGTACTGTGGTTATACCAGCAACTCGTTCTCTGATGATAGTATCGATCATTCTGGATTTGCATGGTGGTGCCGGTATTGGAATAGGGGGATTACTGATGATGCAATCGATGGTGATATCTGTGGTAAGGATCCGAATCCGATAACGAATCTTGACGTGAAAAGATTTGGAAAACATCAGGTGATCGATATTCCATCGACGCTTAATGGAGCTTTACTCAACGGTGTATATCAAAAAGGTATGACATTAAAAGGTTGTGTAAAAAGAATACTCAAAAGACCATATATACGCTGGAAGTTACGTGAAGTGAAGTATTTATTAACACATCAATTGGTCATCAGCATTCAGGAACATATAGCGCCTTCAAGAAATGATGGGAAAAGACAAAGTCCAAATATCTTCGATGATCGAGATAGTCTGATTGGGATTCTCCAATATCTAAAGGATAAGGACGTCTGGTATTGCACAGGGAGTGAGCTTGCACAATATGTGAATGTTCGAGATCGTGTGAAAGTGCAATTGATCAAAGAAGACGTGTTTATTCTAGAACATTCGGTCTTGTACAGTGAACAAGTCATTACGCTAAAGATGAGTGTACATAAGATTCTTCACATTATATGCCCGAATGAAGTCATCGTTGATGTTCGGGATGGCATAGTGAACATACCAGTCATGGAAGGGCAATATTCGATAATTAAAGGGTGATTTAAAAAGATGAAGAAGAATATTATTGTCATTACTGATTATATTGAAGGACAGCCGGTTGTAGCATCTGTTCGATATGAAGGAATTATGGGGTATTTGAAAGATCAATATCATTTGATTACAATCAATGATTCGAAATGGGGTTCTTTTCAAAGTCGATTCTCATCATGGAATTATAAGTTCCAAACACCAAATAGTGTATTTACACAGCCTTTACAACAAGGTGAACCAAGAAAAAAGGGGAATAAAATCAAACGAATGGAGAAGATACTTCGTCATAAGTGGATCGTAGCTGCATGGCGGAACTATAAATTCAGCAAATTCATGTTTAATAGAATGAATACTTCATTATTTCATGATTTAGATGCATTCTTAAGTAAGCATAATGTGGCGGCTATACTGGTGACAGTACCCGATGTATATGGTTTATATGTACTTGACTACATTAAACAACACAAGCCTGATATTCCAGTAATCATCGAAATACGAGATATCATTAATAATCATATTGGAGAAGGAAATCCGAAGATGATATTCAAACGTGCAGAAAAGATGATCGCTAAACACGCCGATGGTATCGTGGCTGTATCTTATGGTATTTATGAATATTATCACCATCAAGATCAAACGTTAGATATTCAAATCATTAAGAATGGTTACGATGAGCAGTGTTTCACAGACAGTGAATACCAACCAATTGACGTAAATAATTCGCATTTGGAAGTAACACATTTGGGATCAATATATAAAGGGCGGAATATAACAGAATTCATCAAAGGATTAATGAGGTTTCATAAGCTTAGCGGAATTCAATTGACATTCAATGTTGTAGGCGTGTTAGACCAGCAAGCAATGGATGAAATTCAATCTTTCGATCATGGTATATCAGGCGTTTCAATTCGGGTGATAGGTAGCGTTTCTCATGATGAAGCAGTGATATGGTTAAAAAGAGCGGATATTGCAGTCATTCTTACGCATACGAAAGGCAGTGACTACGCTATTCCAGGCAAAACGTTTGAGTATATTGGCGCGTGTAAACCTATAATAGCTGTGACTGAAGATCCAGAACTCGTAGGATTGGTACATGGGAACTATGGCGAATGTGCTAAGCATGACCAACACGATATTGCCAATGGATTGTTAGAACTCATCAAGAACAAATACGACTATTCAGATCGTACGAAATTTTCCAGGAAATCACAGGCAACACAATGGATACAATGTATAGAAAATAAAATGAATCTCGAAGAGGAATAGGTATGTCTATAGCGCTATTACTGCTCAGTCTGCCGTTACTTATTTGTGGACTTATGATGGTAATCCATGTGTTCGAACGAAGTTATATTCAATATATCACCATTGGACTTGTTATTGTCACCATGATTAGTGGTATTCGATTTAATATAGGTTATCTGAATATATATATAGATCTACCCTTTGTAATATTATTGGTTATCAATGCTACATTGTTAATACATATTTTTCTGCGAAGTAGAATTAATCCACTAGAGATTCCTATTCATCTAAAATCAAAGTTAAATATAATTACAGTCATCATTAGTGGAGTTATCTGTATATTGATGTTTCAATGTTATATGGTTGAACTTTACGATATCAGTCTCTACGTATATCATGTGAATATTTCTATTAATCTATTGTTATTAACGCTTATGTTCTACTTACTATCTCTAATTGAATTTAAGAAAGAACCATTTTTAATTGGAATCGCCGTGTATTCGTTAGTTAATTCTATATTGGGTATCTTACAATTTATATTTAACAAATCATTCTTACCCTTTGCTGCGGAAGAGAGCATTAATTATTATGAAGGTGTGGTTGTAACGAAAAGAGTTATGGGATTTGTAGGAGCTAGTAATGGAGCAGGCAATCTAGGGACCATTCTATTTCCGATATTATTATATTGTTTCTATAAAAAGAAGTCACTGGGTAGTCTCATTATATTACTTCTTAATGTCTTGTTTCTATTCTTAACATTTACAAGGATCGGTTATTTATCTGTCTGTTTGCAATTTCTAATATTTATTATGATGTCTAGTATTGTGGATCATCGGCAATGGATTAGAAGATATGTGATAGGTATAGTATGTATTGCTATCGCGGTGACAGTCTATCAGATATTTGGACATGATTTGTATCAGTCATTAATCGTAAATAGAGGGGATACGCAATCCAGTCGGTTTGTTCAATTCGCTTTAGCGTTTAACTTGTTGAAAGACCATGTATGGTTCGGAGTGGGAGCAGGTCAATACATACCATATCTGCAATCTAACTTAGGAATCAGTGATATTGTAGTACATTCTCAATTTCTCAACGTTCTTGTTGAGCAAGGACTGGTAAGTTTCATCTTATATGTAATGTTATACTTATTTTTGTTTGTTTGGAGTTTAAGAAGATTTAAAGATGAATTATGGTTGCCCGTCTCGTTGTTCGTGGGAAATCTTACTGTCGTAAATTTCAACCCCAATCAATATTATAGTATTTGTATTTATACTTTCTTTATTATCGTATTGGGTCTTCTATTTACTAGGTCGAATGCTAGTACCATTACCTCCGAAGATTAATATAATACTATAGAACTAGGAGTTGATCATTAGATTGGAGGGATCATGATATGTCACAAATAAGTGCTAATATTAGAGACTTTGGGGCCAAGGGTGATGGAAAGACAGATGATTCATCGGCAATTCAGCAAGCAGTTCGTAGCATTGGAGAATCAGGTGGCGTAATTCTTGTTCCTGAAGGTATTTATAAAGCGAGTTTTACCATTAACGCCTCTAATATTATTATTACGGGAACAGGCACAGTCAAAGGAACGATTCATTTATCTGGTAAAGTCACAAGTAATACGGATCGATTCTCAGGTACGGGAAATATTAGAATTGAAGGAATAACGATAGATGGTGAGAAGTCTAGGAATGGGATAAATTGCAAATGGGTGTTCGGTGTTTGTATTAAAAACGTTAGATTTATCCATTGTGTAAAAGCAATCAACTTCCTGCCCGTAGATAAGACACAGCATTGTTCACGGTTCTCTATTACGGATAATCACTTGATTGATTGTAATTATGGACTCTACGTTGATTATATTCCACCAACAGATGGAGGCAATTGTGGTGTGGGGGATGTTAGCTTCATCAATAATATGTATGAATCTAGATCGAATAGTCGAGGAGCCTTTGGTAACAAGTTTCATATATGGGCGAAAGGTCTCGATGGTTTGATATGCAAAGGGAATGTATTGTTCTTTGCCCACACTGGATCGGAACAGTCCAACATTTATATTGAAATATTTAATTGGGTTGTTATTGAAGGGAATAATTTATTCGAAGCAACGGACAGTGCAATCATTTGTAAAGATGGATTTAACGTTGTGATTTCAAATAATAATATGGCTTGGCCAATGAAATATGGAGTGTATTTGTCTAATGTTGTAGGAGGAATTGTAAATGCTAACAATATCACTTGGAAGTCTGGTGTTGATAATGTAGGCACGGGGGTGTGTATTAACAATAGTCCTTATTTCATAGGGAATGTATCAAGTAATAATATGTTTTTTCCAGGACTATATGCTATTCATATTAAGAAAAGTTCATTCGTAAATATTACTGGAAACAATGCCAGAAGTCAGTATGGTAACAATCAAGCTGTCAAAATAGATAGTTCAACAACTTGCGCATCGATCAGCTTAACATCAAACCAGTTCACGAATTATATACAGTCATTGCAGGAGTTCTACATCAATAGTCCCGTAACAACAACGAACTATCTTAGTGGTAATAGTGAAGGGGTTACTAGCACTAGTATAAAAGGGTTGCTCTCACAAGAATTCAATGCGTTTACGAATAATTCGACAGAAATTGATATCTCGAATCTTTCACTAGCCGTATTTGCTTATAATAAAAAAACAATAATCAAAAAGGTAACAAATGAGGACTTGACGAAATCTTTACCTAGAATTGTGACCATTTATTCCTATACAAATAATATGGAAATTTCAAGGGAAATCCCTAACCTTCAATTGAAGGGGAAAGACAAGACCGTGAAGTTTCCAGCAGATTCTAGTATGACACTTTTAGTGTATGGTTCTAGAATTATGGAGATATCTCGTAATTTTTCTTTGGATGATGAATAGTCATTTTAGCAAAGGGTCCCTAATGAGGACCTTTTTTTCTTATCTAATAATAGAAAGGAGCCCGAGCTAAAGATATGAAAACTACTATTATTCGAAGTATAGATGAGTTGTTAAAGTTAGAAGAACATTGGCGCGAGTTAATTCATCACATAGAACAGCCAGAGATATTTGATACATGGGAGTGGTTGCAATCCTATGTGAATAATATATTTGATGATCACAAGCAATTATTTATCATCGTAGTCACAGATCAATCGCAATGTGTTGCGATCGCACCTTTATGTATACATACATGCAAAGTCAAATGGCGAACAGTCAAATCATTACAATCTATTATTTCAGGTACGGGGGAATCCAATTCATTCTATTTACATAAGCACTATCATAATATCGAATTAATGAAACAGATTTCGGATACGTTAGTTGTGCATCAAGACGAATGGGATTGGATGGATCTGATTAGCTTTCAGTCCAATAATGCAACAACAACCTTGGTTCAACAATGCTTCTTAGGACAGTTCGAAGTATTCACTAGGCAACTATCTTCATCACCTTATGTAGACATGGAAATTTACAATGACCATAAGCGCAACAAGAATAGGATTAAAGCCATTGAACGTAAAGAAAAGAAGCTATGTCGTGAGCATCAAGTTCATATGAAGTTAAATGAGGTATGTGATGACAGGATTTGGGACTCCTTTACAGCATTACATAAAAAAAGATGGAAACGAAGTCTATTTAACGAACAGCGTGTATGCTCCTTTTATCAAGAGATCATTTCTCACTTCGGTGTAAATAACAGTGCTCAATTTTCTTACATTGAGATTAATGGGAGCATCGCATCAGCTATGTTAACTTTCTTATATAGAGATAAGGTTTATTTGTATCTCACTTCATTCTCAAGCGAATTTGCGCAATATGGTGTGGGTGTCGTCCTCTTGAATCGAGTGATGGAGCATTATTTACACAGCGGCGTGAAAGAGATTGATTTCATGAGTGGCAATCAGGAATATAAGTTCTTCTGGTCGGATAGGGTTAAGATCAATTATCAGATTCGAATTATTAATCATACGAAGAGAACTAGATTATTGAAGGCTTATACGTTTTTACAGATGAACAAAAAATCGATTGCGTCTTTTATAAAAAGTAGCAGTTCAAAATGATATCGCAAAAGCGATTAAGGGTGGGAATGGGATGGAGAGTACCATGATGGGGCTAGTAAAAGATAAACGTGAACCAGGCGCAGTTTTTAAAGAGGTTCCTGTACCTGATATTGGTCCAGATGAAGTGTTGGTTCTCGTCAAAGCGAGTTCTATATGTGGTACGGACGTACACATTTATAATTGGGATACCTGGGCTGAGAAAACTGTGGTGACCCCAAATGTATTCGGACATGAATTTGCTGGAATCGTCGAGGCTGTTGGAAGTCATGTTATGAACGTGAACATTGGGGATCATGTATCTGCTGAGGGACATATGGTGTGTGGGAATTGTAAGCCGTGTAGAACGGGGAATTCACATGTATGTTTGAATACACGAAGCTTCGGTATTACAGCCCCGGGATGTTTCGCGAAATATGCTGTAGTTAAAGCAAGCAATGTCATTCATAATCGATCGGATATGCCATTTGAATTGGCTTGTCTACAGGATCCGCTTGGTAATGCAGTTCAGACGGTATTATCTGGTGATATTGTTGGTAAGTCTGTGGCAGTTATTGGTACAGGTCTAATTGGATTGATGTCTATAGCTGTTGCCAAGGCTTGTGGAGCCGGGAAGATTATTGCGGCGGATATTAATCCCTATCGATTAGATATGGCTTATAAAATGGGCGCGGATGTACTGATCAATTGTGCGACGACTAAGCTTTCCAACGGAATCAGAGAACATACGGATGGTGAAGGTGCGGAAGTTGTTCTAGAAATGTCTGGGGATCCTGATGCTATTCGTGAAGGATTTGAAGGCGCAGCGAATGCAGCACGCGTCTCGTTATTGGGTATTCCAACGAAGGATGTTTTATTAGATATGGGTAATATTATATTTAAAGGTATTCGGGTGGAAGGGATTACAGGTCGTCGCATGTATCAGACATGGTATCAAATGAGGGGGCTTCTAGATAATAATCTTATTCGACTAGATGGTCTAGTTACACATACCTTTACATTGGACCGATATGAGGAAGCTTTCGAATTAATGAAGACCGGCCGATGTGGAAAGATCGTTTTTCTACATGAGACGAGTACTGACCTAGTTCAAGCATCTAAATTCAATTATCCAACTTATCAAGTCATATCATAAGTTGAATGATGATATAAATAAGAGCCGTCATCTTCTTAAGAGGATGACAGCCCTTCCTATGTTAAATCCTAATAAACGCCTCGAATATATTCCTTGACTGATGAATCATAAAATAAACGTAGTCGATTCAAATCCTCTTGGCTATAAGCTGGAGCATCGACCGTGCCAAGATTATCCTCTATTTGTTGAACGTTCTTAAATCCAGGAATCACACACGTCACGTTTGGATTCTCAAGAATCCAGCGCATCGAAGCTTGTGTCATATTACCACGTCCTTCAGCAATCCATGCAAGCTCTCTTGCAAGTTCCACACCTTTATTAAATGGCAATCCCCCGAAAGTTTCACCAACATTGAATTTTTCACCATTGGCGTTGAAATTACGATGATCATCTGCTGCAAATGTACTGTTCTCATTGAATTTACCTGTTAATAGGCCACTAGCAAGTGGCAATCTAACGAGAATTCCTACACCCGCATCATGTGCTTTAGGGAATAATTGTTCTGCTGGTTTTTGACGGAGCAGGTTAAAGATGACTTGAAGTGATTTCAGACCAGGAACGTCAAGACAGAATAGACCTTCATCAATCGTCTCTACACTAACACCGAAATGTCGTATCTTTCCTTCTTGTTGTAGTTTCTCTAATACTTCAAAGACAGAACCATCCTGAAGGATAGCTAGCGGAGGGCAGTGGATTTGATATAAATCAATTCTCTCTCGTTGTAAACGCTTGAGACTATTCTCGCAATATTGTCTAACGACTTCTTCTGAGTAATTGACGGGATCATGAATATCACCTGCACGACAAAATTTTGTGGCAATATGTACATGATCTTCTTTGCCTTTTGTCGCTTTAGCTAGTAATTCTTCTGAATGTCCTGAACCATACACATCCGCTGTATCAAAAAAGTTAACACCTTCATCCATAGCACGTTGAAGACCAAGTAGTGCTTCTTGATCGTTAGAATCCCCCCAATCGCCACCAATGGCCCAAGTTCCAAAGCTAACTTCACTGACCTTCAAGTCAGTATCACCTAATAATCGATATTTCATTTTCATTCCTCCTCATTGTCATCATTATTATGGAAAACGTTCGAAAGTAAGTAGTTCTATTTAAGCCGAAGCTTGATAGATCCTTTATATAAGGGATATAACCATTTCACACCTTGAGGTGTTAATGTGTCAAGGAGTAGGTGTGAGAGATAGCTAGTCGTCGCAACACTCATTAACCCATCCACCTGTAGTTGTTGTTCCATACCATAACTTATGAATCCCCAGAAGCATAAAGCCCATAATGTGTGTGTTATACCTCGATGTTTCAACCAAGGTGCCGAAGTGATGAATATCCCTAAACCAACGAGCCAATGCATATTGAAATGCCAAGCACAAAGAACGATGAATACACCTATCATACTAATGAGCGCGTTGCGTATTATTCCTTCTTTGGATACGAAGCTAAACAGAATTACAATGACACAGATGATGGAATATACCGGGTAAAAGGACTGATTATACAGAAATAAGAATACGAGTGCCAAAGTGAATAAAAGGCTAACCCAGATCAGTATTTGACGTATCTGTTTAGAGAGTACACCCATTTTAGAACTAAGAATACTGTTGCCATCAAGATCAGCACTTAAGGATGAAAATGCGGCAACACCAATATAAAGAGCGATGTGATTAAGATTAGTCGGATGATACGCAGCTGCAACAACGCCGATTATTGTTCCAACGGCGAGATGCGTCGAACCTTTCATAAGAACCTCCTGTGACTGACAAAGTTGTTGATACAAGTATGTGTATTGAAACAAACATATGTTTGTATAACTATTATACATAAATAACATAAATGCAGACAATAAAGAATTTCATTATGATCAACGTTGTTAAGTTGCAGGATAAATAAAGAGACCCATTTAGGATAGGGGTCTCTTGGCGTTCAGATAGTCTGATGTTTAGAATTTGAAAATATGAATCGTCTTCTGGAGTTGAAAGACAGCCTTATTCATACTCTCGGCTTCTTCAACAACTGCTTGGATGGAAGAGATCTGCTCATTCATTGATGCAGATACCTGCTGTGTACCTGCTGCAGACTGTTCAGTGATCGCTGATATGTTCTGAATTGCTGAAGATATTTTGTGTGCGCTATCCAACATAATATCGCTTTCATGTGAGAATGAAGAAATCTGTTCAGTAATATATTGTACACTCTGTACGATTTGTTCAAATATTTGTTCAGCCTCATGGATCATTACATTTTGTTGAGTAACGATTTCTTCATTGAGATGTATATGTTGGATCGCTTGTTGTACATCTTGTTCAATGCTCTTCACTAAGCTGAACACGCCTTTCGTAGATTCGGCTGATTCCTCAGCTAATTTGCGAACTTCTGAGGCAACGACAGCAAATCCTCTACCATGTTCCCCAGCCCGAGCAGCTTCAATGGAAGCATTCAAAGATAATAAATTCGTCTGTTCTGCTAATTCAGATATTGACTTGGTAATCTTAGATATTCCCTGTGCATTGATAGACAGCGCCTGTATCGTACTTGCAACTTGTTGTGTGGCTTGAATGTTTTTTTTCATACCTTCTGCCTGTTTCTCAACGGATTGACGGCCACTTTCCACCAGCTTGAGCGTATGTATTGATCTTTGATTCATTTCTTTGGTTGAATTTGTATAATTAGAGACCTTGTCTTCAATATCTTGTATGGATTGCGTCATGCCAGATATATCTTGAGAAATTTCATTTGCACCAATGGCTAATTCATTGGAAGATAGAGCAACTTGTGTCATCACCTGTTTAAGTTCTTGGTTCTTATCCGTAATCCCACGACTTGTTCCCATAACTTGTTTCGTAATAGAGGAAGCTTCATGAAGTATCTTTGTAAGCTTATCAATCATGTTATTAAAAGAACGATTCAGTTCGCTCATGGCACCCTTCTCACTAGCGCGTTCACTAAAGTCGCCTTGGGAAATTCGTGTAGTTACGATAGAGATCTCATCAAATGAAGATGTAAGCGTTCTCTCAATGAAGCGAGATAAAGGATAGGTTAGACCAAGTAGTAATAAGATAAGTATGATTCCAATAAGAACTTTACCAATGACAATGAAAGTCACAAAGACTGGAACTGAGAATAACGCTGCAACGAGATAACAACCAGCGATAACCTTTTTGGATAGTGGAAGCTCATTGAACCATGACATATTATGTATCCTCCTTAATATATGGAAACTTCTAACACACATAATACCACTATTTAGGAGTAATAGTCTATATATATAGTCCCAATAAATATATTAATTAGTGAAAAAGAACTATTTTCTGACAAGGATTATGGATGTCAATTACTTCTGTTACAATAATAAAGGATAGCATTCTCCATTTTATGATGAATGTCAGATTAGACGGGAGGTATCTGTAGCATTGAGCACTGAACTTAGTTTTGTAGTTGCAGTTGATATAGGTACGACAAGTACGAAAGTCATGTTAATTGATCATACAGAGCAGGTGATAAGAACAAAGTCTATTCCTTATCCAATACATAGTCCACGCTCAGACATGGCAGAACAAGAACCGCAACAGATTCTTGAAGCTGTCATGGATGGAATCAATTCGGTGATGGAGACATCTGGCATTGATCCGAATCTAGTCCTATGTGTGACATTTAGTTCAGCGATGCACAGCATCATTGTTATGAACGCACAACATCAGACATTGACCAAGAGTATCATTTGGGCCGATCAGAGAAGTGTTGATGAAGCCGAGGAATTAATTCGAAACGGCAATGCGCAATCTATATACCACCACACGGGAACACCGATCCATCCGATGTCACCTTTGACCAAATTAATGTGGTTACGTGATCATGATTCAGAAACATTCCAACAAGCACACAAGTTTATAGGTATAAAAGAATATGTATTCCATCGTTTGTTTGGTGAATATATGATTGATTATTCGATCGCAAGTGGCACGGGTATGTTCAATATTCACAACATGGCTTGGGATGAGCAGGCGCTAACCTTGATAGGGATAAATACGGATCAGCTCTCTGAACCTGTTCCCACTACTTATGTCATCCATGGGTTAACTTGTGATTACGCATCTAAGATGAGCATAAATATGAATACACCATTTGTTATTGGAGCAGCTGACGGTGTGCTTGCGAATCTAGGTATGGGTGTTGTTAATTCGGAAGAGGTCGCAATATCGATTGGAACAAGCAGTGCAGTACGTGCCATGGTTCGTAGACCAACGCTTGATCCACAAGGACGGATGTTCTGTTATGCACTATTAGATGATTATTGGGTCATCGGTGGTGCTTCGAATAATGGCGGAATAGTACTCCAATGGACAATAGATCAGTTGTTCTCAAATGGATTAGAACCCTTAGATGAGCGTAATTTAGAACCATTCACATCCTATTTGGAGTTAGCACAACAATCACCACCAGGAGCGGATGGACTTCTTTTTCTTCCGTTATTGACAGGAGAAAGAGCACCATTCTGGGATGCTAGAGCAAGAGGAGTCTATTTTGGTCTATCTTTAAATCATGGTAAATCTCATATGCTTAGAGCAGCGATGGAGGGAATGATCTTTCAAATTGGTTCTATTATGTCTATGATGCAGGACATTTCAATCTCGCCCCGAAAAATTACAGCTTCTGGTGGTGTCACCCGTTCTGTACTTATCTGCCAGATGCTGGCAGACGTTCTAGGGATCCCTGTAGAAGTGCCTGATGTTATTGAGAGTTCAGGACTTGGAGCTGCTAGATTGGGATTCTATGCTATGGGAATATCGGACCAAATATGTAATCCAATCACATCAACTGTATCTACAACTAACGTTCTTTATTTACCGAACGAAGAGAATCATCAGCTATACCAGCGAATATTACCAATCTATTTGAATGTGTATCATCAATTAAAGGATAGCTACAAGGAGATAGCGGAATTACAATAGACTTTATGGTATCCGGTATCAATAACCTGAATCCCCGCGATATTATAACGTGGATTTCGCAAAAACCGCGTAATATCGCGGTTTTTTGCTATTTAAGTCTTGCTAATCTCACCCATTCCACGTTATAATTATGACGTGGAATGGGGTGATCATATGCCGCTCATCTATTTGAAAAACAAGCACAACGGTGTTACATACGTCTACGAATCCGAAAACTATTGGGATAAGATAAAAAAGCAATCACGCAGCCGGCGAATCTGTATCGGCAAGCTCGATCCGTTATCCGGCGAATTGATTCCCTCACGGCGACTTGCTACATCGCATCAACCGATAAACCCCGGACCAGTTCCTGCGACGGAATCTAAACGATTATATGCTGGCGCAACCTGGTTGCTGAATGCTATAGGCGAGAAACTCGGCATCACGGCTGACTTGAAGCAGTGTTTTCCAAATCAGTATAAGCAACTCTTGTCGATCGCCTATTACTTGATTCTGGAGGATCATAATCCGCTTATTCGCTTTTCGAAATGGTCGGTTACCCACCAGCATCCTTACGGTAAGGACATCCCCTCCCAGCGAAGTAGCGACTTTTTTTCTTCTATTACGGAAGAAACACGGGAACGCTTCTTTCGCTTGCAGGGTAAACGGAGGGCTGAAGAAGAATACTGTGCGTATGACACGACGAGCCTTTCCAGCTACTCGCAAGGTTTGAGGCAAGTCAAATACGGCATGAATAAAGAACACGATCCGCTCCCGCAAATGAATTTGGCGCTGCTGTTCGGCGAGCAGTCGAACTTGCCTTTTTACTACCGTAAGTTGCCGGGCAATATTTCGGATGTTCAAACTGTAAAGAATCTACTTGCCGATATGGATTTCTTCACCTATAAAAAGATCAAACTGGTGATGGACCGCGGGTTTTATAGCGAAGCAAACATCAACGCCCTGTATCAGCACCATCTGAAGTTTTTAATTGGCGCCAAAGTGACACTCAAATACGTGCAAGCTGAACTTATGGCGGCTAAACCGCAGCTTCAAAAGTGGGAGAATTTTGACCCGGATCATAATCTATACGCCTATTCGAAAACAATCGCATGGAAGTATACGCAGACGCGTCCTTATAAGGGTGATGTGCTGGAAGAAGAACGCAGGGCGTATCTGCATCTGTATTTTAACATGGAGAAGGAAGCTGAGGATGCATCCAGGTTGAATCGGCTGCTCACCAAGCTGAAAGCCGAACTAGAGAGCGGGAAACGCGATGCCGCGCACGAGAAATCTTATGCGAAGTATTTCGAAGTAACAACGACGCCTAAGCGTGGAACCGTTGTAAAACCCAAACAGGAAGCCATTGATGCGGCAGTTAGGAACTATGGCTATTTTGCATTGCTCAGCAATGAGATCAAGGATCCGATCGAGGCATTGGGTGTGTATCGAAATAAGGATTTAATCGAAAAGGCGTTCGGAAATCTAAAAGAGCGATTAAATTTCCGACGCATGGAAGTTTCCTCCGAACGCAGTTTGGACGGAAAATTATTCGTAGAATTCGTGGCTCTGATATTTCTGTCGTACATTAAGAAGGTAATGCAAGACAAAAATCTTTTCAAACGCTATACGATGCAAGGGCTGCTTGATGAACTCGACGTGATCGAGTGTTACGAACGGCCAGGCCAAGATTTGCGATTTGGGGAGATCACCAAACGTCAGTTGGAAATCTATGAAGCGCTAGAAATAGATCCCCCGGCCTCATTATAATTTGGCCGGGGATTCAGGCTAAATGGCTTGTAAGATTTTGTTCAAACCCAACTGCACAATTTTATCCTCGTAGGAAGAGATACCGAGCGGTCTTTTGCTCTTTTCATCTTTAGGTATATATGTTCCTCTTACAGGCTGTGGTCGGTAACTTTTCTTCTTTAGCCGCTCTACCAGTTCCCTAATGTTTGATTCCAATTTCCCCCATACAGTGTCTTCGTGACTTGGTCAATTCCTATAGCTTTGCTATCGTCCAGTTCTCGATGGCATTGTGCTATCATTTCCTCATTCAAGAGGTGATACAGCGATGTAAATTGTTCTTTTGGCTTTACTTTTGCAATCTCTGCTATTCTTGCTAGTTTTGTTTGCATTTTAAACCTACCCCTGTGTGTAGAAAGTGTGTCCTTATCATTTTATTGTTATTGGATTATTACTTTCACAATATATGGACACTCATTTTTATTTAATTGGTAAAATAAAACAATAACGTATATACATTCTTTCTGGGTTGTTATATATTTATTAAATAGA
This sequence comes from Paenibacillus sp. CMAA1364, assembly GCF_054373195.1. Lineage (NCBI taxonomy): Bacteria > Bacillati > Bacillota > Bacilli > Caryophanales > Paenibacillaceae > Paenibacillus > Paenibacillus sp. CMAA1364. The sequence goes on from NZ_JBITNB010000024.1 coordinate 50,431, forward strand.
GAATGGTAATCCGGAATACTATTCTCAATTATTCATTTTTTTTACATTTTGATATAACATTAATATCAAGTTGACTCAGCAGCTCCTTTGTGCAAGAAAATTTATTTGGTGAAATAACTACAAACGAATGTTCGGGAACAATTGGTATAGCTCAATAAGAAAAGTTTTGATAGGAAATCGTGCCACCAGAATCTGTTTGTTCCAGATCTGATGGACAAAATTTTTCTGTTGTCCTAAATTCGAGTTCAATGCTACTGCTTTCTTGATACGAAAGTTATATCAATTTACAAGTTGCAAGCATCAAGTATTTGTAAGAGATGGGGTGATTATGCATAAACCCCATACTCCGTTACTAACTTGGTTTTGAGAGATTTTTCTTTTGACATACGTTAAACGCGGGTGTTTCCACTGTATATCTTTCATGTTAATTGGAAATATCCGACAGCTTTGTTGTTGTTTTACAAGATTCGCAAAGCAATAGGTGATCACGATACCCACTATCAACTGACCGGTTTGGTCGCTGGATGATGCGTTCTTCGTGGCGCCGACAGAAGGCGGAAAAAGGGAGCGTGGCACGTATCAAACACAAGTGCTTGTGTGGTTTGGCTCAATAATCAAGGAGTACCTCAATACCTATCGATGCAAGTAATTCGGGGTGTCAAAGGCAAGACACTGTTAGAGTTTGCTAACAGAACCTCGATCTAGGTTCCACAATCAATAGCTATAAGTATCGATCGTACAATTTAATCGCTGAAGAATACAAACATCAGCCTATCAAATTCAATGTAAAGGATAATCCAGATCACTAAAGATGGCTTCATACGATGATTTCCAATGCGAAATCTTTATCGGCGGTACTTTTCACGATTTGGATTAAGCATCTTCATTCCTATTTGAACGAATTCTGCGTTCTCGCCAATCGTTGGCATTTCAAAGGGCAATGCTTTAATCATCTGCTATCTGATTGTTTATACACGGATACCATACCCTACAGAGATCTGAAGTCATAAGCCTAGTGGAGCTAAATTGATATTCATATTATATAATTTATTAGGAGGATCACATGAAAAAATATTCGTTGCACTTCTAGCATCCGCACTTATTTTAGGTAGCTTACATACTCCTGTTTCCAATGCCTTAGAAAATGATCAAACTAAAGCTGATAAAATTGGTTATATTGATGAGAGACTTCCAAAAAAGGACAAACTGAAATTAAAAGAAATAATGGAGACACTTGATCCTGAAGACCGTGAAAATGTGTATTATTTTGATATTGATGGTAGTTTTACAGCGAATAAAATGGAGTTATTAGATGAGTACAAACGTATTAATAAAGACATTATCGATAAAGATGGGAAATTGAAAAAAAATGAAGAATTTGCTGCTATCTCCACATCAATCACGGAAAAACCAAAAGATGAACAGGTTGAAGTATTGGCTTACACAAATCCAAGTGCAAGTTGTGTAAGTGCAAATTCCGGACCTTACAGAAAGGTAACTTCTACACAAGGGCTTACTAGATTAACAACAAATCTTTATTTGCCTGTTAAAGGAACTGAGATTGTAATTAATAAATACCCTAATGAGGCTGCATATATGTATTCTGGTGCAATAAATAATTCTAATGGTCAGCAGGTTGATGTTGGACTAATGCTGAACTGGGGAGATGGAGTAAACCCTGTTACATCTACTGAAGAGACTTGGGCAATGACTTCACTTGGGACTACAACTCAAACAGGCACTATTGGGAATTATAAAATGGGTCAAACGGTCTTTATGAAGTTCTATGTGTCGGCAAGTAATCAAGTTGCTTTAAACGTGGAAGGTTACAAAAAAGATAATTCATTTTTAAGTGCAACTGCAGTATATGGTGTCGATCCTTCTAAAGGATTTACAGTTGGAGGCTCAACAATGTCGGTTAAAAGAATAACATCAGTTGCACAGGATTTTACTCCTGGTGCTGGTACTTCTGAAAACCTAACTACCGGTAGCTCTCTATATAACGTAGTATGGAGTAACGTTAAAGTTGGTGTAGCTTCTGGTTCAGAGCAATTACAAAATGCTAGCACAACATCAACAAGTTGTGGTTATAAAACTTCTAATGTACTTGTTGATTTTACTAGCTATTCACAAGAATCTATAAAAGTAAAAGCTGGTACGCTAACACCATAACACTCAGTGCCTGACAATTTACTTACAAGTGAATTGTCAGGCTAATATTATGAAAAGAGGTGTGAAATATTGAATAAATTAATTAAGATTTTATTAATAATAATGGTTACCTTTACTTTTACAACAACTGCATTTGCAGAAGATATAAATGGAAAAACAAATGTATTAATTAGGATAAATGGAGCGTACTTGATTCATTCAAATGGAACTATGCCATATGTGGGTCTAAATAATCGAGTAATGGTACCAGCTCGAATAATTACAGATGCTTTGGGAGGTTCATTAATATGGGACACGAAGCAGAACTTACTAACAATTAATACAACATCACTAAAAATCGTTTCTCAATTAGGAAAGAAGAGCGTTGAGATAAATGGTAAAGTAGTTTCTTCTGATAGTGAAATGGTTATGAAAAATGGAACTATGATGATTCCATTTAACTGGATTGCAAAAGGGTTAGGCGTTACATTAAATACTAATTCTAAGTATAAAGTATTTTCTATTAACCATTCCAACTTTTTCTCGAAAGGAAAATTGGAATTGATGAATGATGAAACAGGCAAAGATTATTCAGCTGAGTTAAATGTTATTCCTTTGAAATTATCATATAAGGATCATAAGAATCTGGGTTTGAAATATTTAAACATTGAGTTTGTCAATGACTCAGATACAACCTATACAACTGGTTTATTACAAGATCATTTAATTGCACCAGTTAATAAAGATAATTTTTATAATACTGGAAGTAAAGGTGAACTTATTAATGACCAATCCACTATCACATCGATTCCAGAAATAAAACCAAATCAACATTATGTACATGAGATTAAGATTCAGGAACTTAGCAAGCTAGTACCAGATAAAGCCCAATATGCTTTTTTGAGGTACTTCAAAAAAATGGATATACAAAAAAATGATCAATGAGTAAAACGGTGAAAGGATTGAGTTAACAGGAAATTATCACCACTTTACTTAATATAATTCAGTAAAGTTTGCGACACCAAATTAGATGATATATGTTTTTTATCCATTTATCAGTTAAGCTATAGCTTGCTGTCGCTCCTCGTGGGGTATTGGCGAACATCCAGTTTTTTCTCCCAATCACGAATGGCTTAATCGATCGCTCACTTCGATTGTTATCGGTCTCAAGCCGTCCGTCATTCATGAACGCCGTCAGCTTTTCCCATTGATTCAGACTGTAAGCAATTGCTTGCCTTGTTAAACTCTTCGGCATAACTTTTAGGTCTTTGTTGTCGTAACCACGCACCAATACGGCACAGCTTTGCTCAGCTCGAACTTTGAGGCGTTCTTCTGGAGTTGCCTCGATCAGATCTTTTTCAATCGCAAAGAATTGATTGCAATATGCTAATCCTTCCTCGCTTCGCAGAATTTCCCGAGCCTGTTCCTGGTACCTCAGTCGTTCCAAACTGACAACCACTTCCCGATTTCCTGTTATCTTCGTACACCGTTCCTTCAGTGGACAGCCCTCACAGTTTTGGCTTCGGTAATGACGTTTTTGAATTTCATATCCACTAGGTTGAGTTTCTTTGTTCGTTTTTCGGAAATGTAACGTTTGTCCAGCGGGGCATTTCCACATATCCTCAGCTTCGTTGTACGTCCAGTTCTCAATCTTTCCGACATTACTTTTCCA
>NZ_JBITNB010000025.1:0-52264 GCF_054373195.1 Paenibacillus sp. CMAA1364
AGTGACGCTTGAGGTCGGTTGGCTTTCACTTGCCCATAATCTACTGAAACAAGCCACAATGGATCAAAAATGCAGAGCAGCGATCCTCCAATAACGGAAGAATCGCTGCTCTTTGACTTTTATTATTTTGAGAATGAAGAGAATCCATCATCCCTTGTAGATAATCTACTTTTGGGACAGCCCCAGATTTAACACTGTCGTCCAATATACATATATTGATAATCACATCTGATTCATCTTATTGCACATTCTGTAAATAGGCCTTTATATGCCGAGCCAATTCATCTGGTGCTTCCATCATACTCATATGCCCAGCATTCTCAATAATCACTTGCATTACATTGGGTCGATCAACTGTAAATGTCCGTTCAACAGGGATAATACCATCTTCCTTTCCTGCAACGAGCAACAATGGAAGATCAGTCTCGACAAGGACATGCCTACGATCAGGACGTTCACGCATAGCTATAGTAACCCCTATAGCACCATGTGGCGGTGTCTTATATCCAATCTCTTTAGCTTTATTTATAAATTCTGGATGTGTATGAACATGATCAGGAGCAAATAACGTTGGAATCAAGTTGTCGATCAACGTTGTTATTCCTTGTGTTTGAACTGTACTTACGCTCTGTAATCGTTTGGCCTTCACTTCTTCACTATCCGCAAATGCAGTTGAGTGTATAAGTCCAAAACCCTTTAGGCGAGACTCATATTGTTCTGCAACCCCGAGGGTGATATATCCTCCTAGGGAATGACCTAACAAGAATGTAGTAGGTAGCTCCAGTTCATCCATCAAACAAACAACATCTTCTGCCATATCTTCTACAGTGTATGCACCTGTAGGCGCATCCGATTCGCCATGTCCTCTTAAATCCGGAATAATACATCGATATTCATCTGCTAATAAAGATACGACTTCATCCCAGTACTGAGAACTCCCACAAAATCCATGTAATAGCACTACAGGTTCTCCCTGCCCCTGCTCTCTATAACTAATGTTATTGCCATTGCATATTACTTTCTCCATCGTACATCCTTCTTTCTGTTGGTTTCTTATATATTATTAACCCAATTAATAAGGTTATAGACGAATATGCTACTTGAGAATGGTGCAGTGCACATAGACATGTTACAATACAATAAGCAGACTTGCATATAAGAGAGGATGATTTCATCTTATGAATTTATCAGAAAAAACACCAGAAAATATCGAATTTATGATTGATAAGATTAAAACTAAATTAAGAATGGCAAGCGGGGCTGCTATGCAATCTTCTGCCTTTTCGGTAGATCAGTACGAAGATATTCAAGACGTGTATGATTTAGTTATGAAAAAGCAAAACCTAAGTATATCCGAAGTTGAATCTTTGGTATCGGAACTAGGACGTTTACGTCGCCAATCCTAATGCATTGATTTATTTCATAGAAACCTCCTATCATTAATGATAGGAGGTTTCTATGATTATGGAAGGTCTACCAGAATAAACTCAGATTGCCCTTCGCTACTATTTCCTTTTATAATCAGATCACATGATTTATGAATTCTAGCAGCATCCCCCGCTTCCAATTGGAAGCTTCCATCATTACATTGAATTTCAATGTTTCCAGAGATGAGGAATATATGCGTTCTTCTTTCATCTTTTTGAGGAAAAGTAAGTTCTTTACCTGTCTCTAAAATAGGTAAGTACATCGAAACATCTTGATGAATACGTAATGTTTCTTTATCTTCTTGATTCTTATCATTACCTATAACAACAGGTTTCCAATTATTCAATCTCGCTTTTCGATCTATCATGTTATGTTCCCATCTCGGTTGAAGCAACGGATCGGATGGCAGGAACCACATTTGTAAAAAACGTACAGGATCTGTCTTGGATGGATTATGCTCGGAGTGACTAAGTCCAGTTCCAGCACTCATCACTTGAACTGTACCTTCTTCTAGTAAGTGTAGATTTCCTAAGTCGTCTTCATGCTGTAATGTCCCTGAGATGACATAACTCACAATTTCTAAATCATGATGTGGATGTTTACGGAAACCTTTCTCCGGTTGTAATATATTATCATTGTGGGCTAATAAACAACCAAAGTGTGAATTGCTTGGGTCTTCATAGTCTGAGAAAGAAAAGCTAAAATCGCTTTGAATCCAACCCTTCTCTGAAGTATGACGCTCTGCTGAAGTTACTATTTTAATCATTTCATACACCTCCATATTTTACGTAAGTGGTTCATCTAGATTTCTTTCTTATTACATACCCGCCAATATAACTCTTCAATCATTCAAATAATTATTTATGACAACCAAATTTTTTTCCTTCTATTAAATGATTCCGTTTTCGTCAGTTTCTTTTTGATGATTATCTTATCAACTGTGATTCATCTTTCTTGCTTTAGTTTAAATACCAAGTAAGAAAGACGACCAACAAGTTCGCATTGAAAAGAAGGAGGTCATGAGTATGTGGGGTATAATTATTAGTATCATTATGGCTATAATCATAGGATTCATTGGCGATGCAATCGTGGGTAATAACATGCCAGGAGGATGGATTGGAGCTATGGTTGCCGGATTTGTAGGCGCTTGGATAGGTGCATCTTTATTCGGAAGTTGGGGTCCTCAAATTGGAGGATTCGCCGTAATACCCGCTATTTTAGGAACAGCAATATTTGTATTCCTTCTAGGTATCCTCAGCCGTTTATTCAGACGTGCTGCATAAATATTCGATGTACATTTACAATCTATAACCAACTATAACTAAGGAGTGATTTAAGATGAGTAAAGAAAATAATAACTGTTCAGTTGAAGGTAATAATACGTTCTTAAAAGGTGCATTAATTGGTGGTTTACTTGGTGCGGCTGCGGCACTACTATTCGCTCCGAAGCCTGGTGTTGAACTTCGTGGAGATTTAGGTGATAAGTTGTCACTTGCTACGGATAAGACCAAAGAAGTTGCGACTGTTGTTAGTGACAAAGCTTCAGAGTTAGCTAAGAATGTCTCTACTAAATCCTCTGATGTCGCTAAGAGTGTTATGGAAGGCACGCAGCATGTTGTCGAATCTGTAAGAAGTTCAGCATCTGATGTATCTGATGAAGTGTCTAAGGCATCCAAGGATATTATAGATAGTTCTAAAGATGCAGCCAAAGATGTTAATAAAGAGCTCAATTCTACAAAGCTATAAGTAGTTTGTTGTCACACAAATAGCCAGCTTCTTTAGCTGGCTATTTGTGTATCAACCCGTATTCTCCACCATTATTAGAATAGAAAGTAGGACCCCTTATGACGAAAACAAGAACTCCCAACTATGAAATAGATGAACACCCTTTCGAACTCAGGCATGAAGTTAAACATCTTAATTCTCGTTTAGACCGAATAGCTGATATGCTCGACAAAATTGAATTTAAAGATGTCATTGAGAACTACAACAATCCCAAAAGAAGAATCATTACCAATTTCACTGCAGGTCTAGCGCGTGGTTTGGGATTATCTATCGGTACGTTTGTTGTTCTAGGTCTTCTAGGATTTATCATGAGTAAATTCGTTGATCTACCACTTATTGGTCAATATATAGGAGACTTACAAAAGTATATTGAAGCTTATAAATAATCTCTCATACCTGCAAAACATAGAAATAGCCTGAAGAATCTATACTAGATTAGATTCTTCAGGCTATTTCTATACTAATTACTAAACACTTATTCTAAATGGCCCTTCTTAGACTTGGCTCTTAGTAAATCTCCCGTCCATCCCTTCCTATACATCCACAGATACATAATTGCAGATGTCAATCCTATCATCCCCATCATGCCTACAAAGCCCCAGGGTATTTCGGAAAAGGGAATCACATCAAAGTTCATTCCCCATATTGCCCCTAGTACAGATGCCGGTGTAAATATAGCTGTCAAGATGGTTAAAGTTTTCATAATCTCATTACCTCTAAAAGATGACACTGCATTATCAATCGATATTAAAGTGTCTATCTCATCGTTATAATGCTTCACAAGATGGTCCATTCTTTCTACTCTGTAATATAACTGATTGTAGAATCGATTATCTTTAAATTTGTCATGATAGCCTTCATGTGTAGCACTAATTAATTCCTGAAACGATATGGACAAATTACTAAGAAAGAGCAATTCATATCGTGAGGTTAGAATTTCATCCATGACATATCGATGATTATTATGTTCCATTTGATGCTCTAACTTACGCAAGTTACTCTCATACCTATCCATACCTTGATGTAGATAATGTAGGATCGTCCATTCGATTACGAATACCCCTTCCATGGGTTCTTGACATTGTTCCAGCATCGTTTTTCTGTTTTTGTTATTTAATGTCTCTCTTGTCTCGTCATCTAAGTTGATAGTAATCAAGGTTTTCTTATAAACAAAATAATGACAACGCAGCACATGACGCTTTTTATGAGTGTTTGACCAGTCCTTGCAATAGACCATCGTACCAAAGATGCTAGGATCTTCACTATCATCGGGGAAGCGAACACTAATATAATTAGAGTCAAGTTCTGGGAGTATGTCTAGCCACTCCTTAGTATATGGGCAATCCATGCGAATCTTTTGAATTTCGGGTGAGGCCCAATCATCCACCACAATATCATGCCATTGCCAATCACATGGAAAAGTAGTTAAGCAATAATGATTGTGCTGCTGTTTATTGTCCATTAGCGAACATCCTTTCTATCAAAAAGGACATACCCATTTTTTCTCTGTTACAAGAATTATGGGTATGTCCTACCGAATGTACATATAATTTGTATCGTAATATCTTGGTTCATTGTTCCCATCTTATAACGATGAATGAGACATAATTTCTTTAAGTCTATCCGTTGCTCTCTTCTGAATTCTTGATACACTCATTTGTGAAATACCTAATTGGTTAGCAATGGATCGTTGTGATTCTCCATCTTGGAAGGCAAGTAACAACACTTTCTGTTCTTGTTCCTTCAACTGACTTAGAGCTTCTTGTAAATCCATACGTTTCTCAATGGAATCGTAATCACTAACGTCATCACTTAATATATCACCAATGGTTGCGCCGGACTCTTCTTGGGAGAGCGGTGAATCCAAGGATACATAATGATAACATTCTCGACCTGCCAACACCTCAATCGTCTCTTCTTCCGTAAGATCTAAATAATCGGAGATCTCCCGAACACTAGGTGATCGTTCAAAGTCTACGGTTAGGACATCGATGGCATTCTGAACGAGTGCTCCTTTCTCCTTAATCCTTCGAGGAACTTGGATATACCATGATTTATCGCGCAAATAATTCTTCATATGTCCAATAATACTTTTCATCGCATAGGGTTCAAATGGAATCCCCAGACTAACATCATATTGTTTGAACAAACGAATTAATGCCATCTGCCCTACTTGAAATAAGTCCTCGTATAGATCAGGACGATTTCGAGAAATTTTACTCGAAGCCATCTTGACCATAGGTTGATATTTCTTAATAAGGAGCGTAGCAATATCGTTATCTTGTGTCTCTTGATATTCTAGAATCATACCTATGGCATCATTCATAGACTCTGAGAGAGCATCTTTATTACTCATACAGCTTCCTCACTTCTCATAATTCGTTTACTTAGTGTAACCTCGGTACCCTTCCCAGCATGTGACTCAACATTTACATCATCCATAAGAGCTTGCATCAGATAGAATCCTAATCCGCCGATTTCTATTTCATCTAGTTCTTTATGGTGTAAGGTTTTATCTTCTGATTTCACATCGACATTCTCGAAGCTTTCACCGTGATCTTTAACAGTGATCGTTAAGTTATCTCTATTGATTTCAAAGGTCACTTCTACTGTGCCCTCCTGCTGCCTATAAGCATGGAGAACTGCATTATTACATGCTTCTGATACAGCAACTTTCATATCTTCGATTTCTTCATACGAAAAACCCATATTCGAAGAAATGCCATACAAATTTAATCTTACAATATCCACAAACTCAGCTTTAGCTGGCAAGGTAATTACAACTTTTTGAATTTCACTACTCATTGATTGTTAGTTCCTTTCTATACATTTTTCTCTTCAGCCTCAAAAAACTTAGCAATACCTGTCATATCAAATAATTTTTGGATTTGTTGAGGTATTTCTACTACTTTAAACTTAGAACTCATGCTATGTCGTGTTTTTAAAATAGATAATAAAATACCGATACCGGTACTATCTATGTATTTCAATTCATTCATATTGACAATAAGATCGATATCCGAATTACTTATTAACGGTTCCATCACAACGCGAAAGTCTGTGGAAACGGATAGATCAAGTTCACCAGTAAGGTACACTGTAGATTGACCTTCTATAGTCTCAACCCTTGCATTGAATTTCTCTGTTTTATTCGTATTCATAATATACCCTCCCAAAAAATCATCTTTTACTTAAATCATATAACCCTATTTCAAACAAGTTGAATCATAATTATTCATGTTATATCTTGGAATATATTTTCAATCGATTTCTATACATGGAGATTAACCTTTGCATACTGCACATATTCAGCGGTTTCGTAATATGATTATCCATTCCCGTTCTCGAGCAATATTGTCTACCATTGGTCATCTGCTCCGATACTAATGCAATAATTACTGATGGTGTTCCTTCTTCTAGAGTAGCATTGCGGATCGTAGTCGCGAGATCTGATCCATCTACTTCAGGTATATCTAAATCCAGAAATATGATGTCATATCCTTTATGTTTATTTATCAATTCGACCGCTTGGGTAGCATCCTTTGCTATATCTGCTGTCATACCCAATTTATATAACATACTAACCATTAGCTTTTGGTCCGCAGGATGATTATCTACAATGAGTACACTAGCCTCTAAATGCCCTCTATTGGATTGAGATAGTCTTGGACGGTCTTCAAAATATAATATTCGATCATCCTCATCTACATGCTTCGCTGCAATGGTGAATATAAAATTCGCACCTTCCAATCCCATGGATTCAGCTCGAATCTCTCCACCCATCATTTCAACCATCGATTTCGATATGGCAAGACCTAATCCAGTACCGCCATATTTACGGTTCATAGAAGAATCCAATTGGGAAAATGGGATGAATAATAGCTCTATTTTTTCTTCTAGAATTCCGATGCCTGAATCCTTGACAGTGAACTCTAGCATAAGATTTTCCTCATTATTCTGTAGTAGAGAGATGACGAGGTATACGCCTCCCTTACTAGTGAATTTGATCGCATTCGATATTAAATTGATTAGCACTTGACGCAATCTATTCATATCTCCGTAGATCAATTGAGGAATATCTTCGTCCATGAAGTAATCCAGTTCTAACTGTTTCTTTCCTGCTTCTACAGAGAATAGACTGAATACTTCTTGGACACAGGATATCAGCTCGAAGGGATGTTCTTCTAGTTCCATCTTGCCCGATTCCATCTTCGAGAAGTCCAAGACGTCGTTGATGACTGCAACCAATGAATCAGCACTCTTACGAATGATCTCAGAATATTCCCTTTGCTCACCTTGCAGATCCGTCTCCATCAACAAATCTATCATGCTTATAACACCATTCATAGGTGTTCTAATCTCATGGCTCATCATCGCTAGGAATTCTGTTTTGGCATTTGCTGATACTTCAGCATCTTCCTTGGCGATAATGAGTTCCTCATTAATCTTTTCTAATTCACGCGTCTTTTGTTGGAGTAAGAAGGTTTGATTCTTGTATTTCTTACTCGTTAAATACATATTCACGAATGCCTCAACTTTAGACTTTAAAATTCGTGGGATAAACGGTTTAACCATATAATCTATTGCGCCCGCGGAATAGCCTGCAAATAAATGTTCAGCCTCTTTGTTATTCGCAGAAACAAAAATAATAGGGATTTCCTTCGTCTTATCCCTGGCTTTAATTATTCTTGCCGTCTCAATTCCGTCCATACCGGGCATTTGCACATCCATGATAATAACAGCAAACTCATTCTTCAAGAGGCACCTTAACGCCTCTTCTCCTGAGTTTGCCTTGATAAGAATATATTGCTCGTTGCCAAGAACTGCTTCGAGCGCGAGGAAATTTTCTGGACGATCATCTACTAGCAGAATATGAACTGATTCAATAACACTCAACAGACCTACCTCCTATTCCTATTTTATTTTACGATAAATTTTATTTACACGATCTAAGGTCTCATAAGACCTACCATACTTGGTATATTTAATGGATTCCTTGGAGCCTAACATCAATATACCATTGGGATCTAAGCTTTCATGGAATAGTCCATGAACTCGATTTCTTAGCGTATCGTTGAAGTATATCATCACATTTCGACATAAGATCACGTTGAATTCGTTAAATGAACGATCTGTCACCAGATTATGTTCTGAGAAAGTGATGTTCTTTTGGATGAACGGTTTCAATATCACCGAGTTATACTTCGCTGTGTAATATTCAGAAAAGGAATCCGTTCCACCTGCATCTAGATAATTCTTTGTATATAATTTCATTTTCTCAATATCGAATATGCCCGATTGCGCTTGTTTCAATGCCTGACTATTCATATCTGTTCCATATATACGCGTCTTATCGTACAGCCCTTCTTCATATAATAAGATGGCCATGGAATACACTTCTTCACCTGTAGAACATCCAGCATGCCAAATACGAATAAATGGATAGTTGCGCAGAATCGGTACGACATTCTTTCGGAATGACTTGAATACCTCGGCATCCCTGAACATCTCCGTCACCGATATAGATATACTTTGCACTAAACGCTCAAATGTCCCACGATCATGTAGTACTCTCTCCTGAAGAGCAGAAATACTGCTTAAATCATGTAAATTCATGAAGTTGCGTATCCTCCTTCTTATTGAAGGAGGGGCATAATCTCTAAAGTCATGACCATATAATCGGTGCATTCCATCCAACAATAAGTCTAATTCGATATTCTCTCTTTCAGAGTCTATGGAGTTTAGACTATCATATTCATCTTTCGGACTCTTCCATTTGCTCATTATAATACCTACTTCCTTAATTTGTTGCCATTTAAGAATATAACCACACACGCATCAATGAGAGTAGTTGTTCTGTTTGAATTGGCTTCTTCACATAATCGGAAGCACCCGCTTCTACACATTTAGCACGATCTTCTTTCATTGCCTTGGCTGTTAATGCAATGATAGGTAGCCTTTGGAATTTCTCGTTCTTTCTGATTTGACGCATAGCCTCATACCCATCCATTTCTGGCATCATCATATCCATTAAGACAAGATCGAAATCTGATTGTTCATCAAGAATGGCTAATGCTTCTTTTCCATTCTCTGCAAATACAACTTTCATATGATAACTCTCCAGCACACTTGAAAGAGCAAATACATTCCTTATATCATCATCGACTAGCAATATTTTCTTATCCTCAAAAATAGCTTCTTTATTATGAAGCTTCTGCAGTATTTCGCGTTTATCTTCTGGTAGATCCGCTTCGATTCGATGTAGAAATAAGGTCGTCTCGTCTAATAACCTTTCAGGTGATCTGACATCTTTAATAATGGTTGATTCCGTATATTTACGTAATGCCATCTCTTCGATAGAGTTTAATTCATTGCTTGTATATATAATGATTGGTAAATTCCTTAATTGTTTATCTTCTTTGATACAATCGAGAAGTTCAAAACCCGTCATACCTTTGAGGGCCAAATCCAGAACCATACAATCATATGTCTGCGTACGAAGTTGTTCTAACGCTTCTTCACCAGTACTCACCGTTGTAATCGATACATCATCATGAAGAACTAATTGAACCATTTCATTACGTTGCATCTCATCATCTTCAACAATTAATAATTGCTTTAATGATTTCTCCGCAAATGATTTAATGTGTAAAAAAGCTCCTTCAAGCGCATTCTTAGAGGTAGGTTTCTGAAGATAAGCAATAGCCCCCATACGCAATCCTTGTCTTACTTCATCGACCACCGAAACGATATGCACAGGGATATGTCGAGTCAATGATGAGTTCTTGAGCATACCTAGGATAGACCATCCATCCATGACCGGAAGTTGAATATCTAGAATAATTGCGTTAGGTAGATACTGTTGTGCCATTCCCAATCCCGTATCTCCCTGTGTGGCAAGTAATGTCTTGAAGCCACGTTCTCTTGCCATCTCAATCAATATATTTGCGAACTTCAAATCATCTTCGATAATTAGCAATACATTATCTGTCTCTTCAATAGAATCACGGTCATCCAAGATAGGGACTGGATTCAATCCAGTCACATTCACTTTCCTAGTCGAAAGAAAATTGGTATCATAGCTCTGAATGATATTCGTTAAAGAGGATTCTGAATTAGATACTGCAGCAGCTTCTATCTCTCCTTTAAATGCCTCTTCGGAGGCAAGTACAGGCAAATATAGTGTGAAACAGCTTCCAATACCTTCTGTTGATTCAAGACCTATATGACCTCCAAGCAGAAGTGCTAACTCGCGACTGATTGAAAGCCCTAGCCCTGTGCCTCCATATTTACGGCTCGTTGTTCCATCCACTTGCTGAAAAGCCTCAAATATTAAATCTCTTTTATCATCAGGAATCCCAATACCTGTATCTCTTACGGATAATGCAATATAATCTAAATCTTTCTTAAGATGACGTGGAACTTGATGCGTTGGTACTGTATTCATACTAAAGCTAATACGACCACGACTTGTAAACTTGAATGCATTGGTAAACAAATTACGAAGAATCTGCTTCACACGATGTCTATCTGTAATGAATTTCTCAGGCAAACCTTCACCGAATTGTATATCAAGTTCAATATCTGTCTTTTCAATTAATGGTGAGAAGTTACGCTGAATGAAATTATTGATATCTTTTGGAGCTATTGTGTCATAATTAATCTCCATCTTCCCTGCATCCACTTTCGACAAATCCAGAATTTCATCAATCATTTTGAGTAGATCTGTCCCTGACATATAGATCGTTTGAGCATATTCCGTTTGTTTATCCGTAAGATTGCCATCCTTATTCTCTGTTAATAATTGTGAAAGAATAAGAAGACTGTTAAGAGGTGTTCTCAATTCATGGGACATGTTAGCTAGAAACTCGGATTTATATTTACTAGTCAGTGCTAGTTGTACAGCCTGTTGTTCTAATTTATTACTTGTCTTTTCAATTTGGTAATTCTTTTCTTCTAGCTCTTCCATCTGTTCTTTCATCGTTCGTGTCTTAGCGACTAACTCCGTATTATACTGTTCAAGCTCTTCTTGCTGACTCTGTAACAATTCCTCAGACCTCTTAAGTGCTGAAGCGTGCTCTTCTAAATGCTCATTAGAATGACGTAATTCCTCTTGTTGTGTTTGTAGTTCTTCTGATTGGCATTGCAATTCTTCGGTCAATGCCTGAGATTCTTCCAATAGGTTCTCCACACTCATTCTATGAAGAATATTATTAATAACGATCCCTAAATTACCTGATAGTTGATTCATTAACTGTCGATGCATAGATGTGAAGCTTCCGAAAGATGCTAATTCGACAACACCTAACAATGCATCTTCAAACACAATTGGGTAGATCATAATACTATTAGGCGAAGCAAATCCAAGTCCTGATTCAATAGATACATATTCATCCGGAATGTTATCCATATACAGTGGTCGTCTATCTAATACACTCTGACCTAATAGCCCCTCCCCTATGACAAATGAATCTTTACTTAATATCTCTTCAGACGCAGCATATGTTCCATATCTGTATAATCGATCTGATAATCCCTCATCTTTCTTCAAATACACCGCACCATAATGTGCACCTAATATAGGTGTGAATTCGCTGATAAAGGTATGTGAGATATCTTCCAATGTATTCACACCACGTAGCAATTCTGTTACTTTACTGGTATGCGAATCAAGCCAGCTCTGATCTTTTTGGGCCTGCAAATAATTCTTCTCCATGATTTGTTGTTCCTCAAGGTTCTCAGCCATCTGCTTAAACACCTGTGCGACTTGGCCAATTTCATCCTTAGAAGTGATCTTCAGACGCCGAATCGTGCGCATCCGACCGTTACCGAAGCTACGAATCATCATATTGACTGTATTCAGACCTTTAGTAATGCTAGGAATAATCCACATAATAATGCCCAAGCCTAACAGTAATCCTGCAACCATGATACTAGATGTCATTTGAACAGAGCGTTTATGCGCCGCATTCACCATAATCATCTCTTCATCAACCATTCGGTCCATGTAGCTAGCTAATGCATTCAAACTATCCAAAGCTTCTACCTGTAAAGGAATACCTTCTGTTACATGATACTTCCTCGCTTCTTCCATCTTACCCGCAGCTATCAATTCTAATTCTAGTCGTTGATAGGATGAGAATTGTTCCCAAGCCGATTGTACACGAATAAGCATTTGTTCTTCTTGTATAGTCTTTGTACCCTTAGTTATTTCCTTTAATAAATTTTCACCCTTAGACATTGTTGTAGCCAGCTTCTGTTGTGATTCTAAGCTTTGAGTTGAATCCTTATTATTAAGAAGAATGTTTACTAATTGTCGTGATGCATTATTTACTTCTCCACGCATTCCGTTAGAATTACGCACCTGTATATATCTTTCTTCATAGACGCGATTTATTTGTTTATTCATGAATTCTAAGCGGTCAAATCCGACCATCGTCATCACGAGTAATATGGCCATAAGGGCACCGAACCCCAATATTAACTTTGTCTTTAATTTCATTCTGGTGAATCTCCTTTCTTAAGCGAAATCCATACTAAACATTTATCATCTTCACGTTCTGATTGTATTTCAACATTAAAGAAAGCTTGTTGCATCGCTTCTTCATTCCATTCCTGATGATCTTTTAAATGTCCTATCAAAAAATCCATTTGTTGATCATGATCCCCATCTACAATCTCCATCAATCCATCTGTATACAATGCGAGATGACTATCTTCTTTATACTGAATGCTGTTTTGCTGCACCTCAATCTTATCGAATAGTCCTACAGGGCAACAACTCTGATGGAACATCACCACGTTATCCTCTGCGTGGAAAAAAAGTGCTGGCGGATGACCCGCATTTACATAATCAATTCGTTGTCTATGTGGATCTATTACTAAATAGATTGCTGTAAAGTAATACTGTGTGAGTTCATTCTCAATATGAAGTTGATTCATTCGTCTATTCAGTTCATGGATTACAGCCTCAGGTTCTTCAAATGTTGTGATTGTATCTTTTAATACGGAAGAAATGAACATGCAGACTAATGAAGATGAAATACCATGACCCATCATATCAAGCAGAATAACACCATATCGTCCATTCTTAAGCGGATACCAGGCATATAGATCACCCGCCAATTCTTCGGAAGGTTGATAAAGAGCATGTACTTGAAATAAGTCATCTATAATAGGAGAACTTAATACCGCATTCTGAACCATTGAAGCTAACCTAAGTTCTTCCTGAATACGTTTATCTCTTTCTTTATGCCAATCATTCTCTTTCTTTAAACGCAATGCTAGTCGAATTCTCGCCATTAATTCCACTTTGTTAATTGGCTTGGTTACGTAATCTACCGCACCACTGTCTAATGCCTCAGCAAGTTTCTTTGAATCTCCAACAGCTGTGACCATAATGATAGGAATGTCTTTAAGATGATTATATTGCTGTACAATACGACATGCTTGAATGCCATCAATCTCAGGCATCATCATATCTAGAAGAATCAAATCTATATCGACATACTCTGAGTTAACTTCATCAGGATAATTGTTTATTCCTAGTACTTCGAACATCTCTTGAGCAGATAAAGCTTTAACAACATCTACGTAGCCTTCTCTTTTCAATATCTCACGTATAATAATGACATTCGTTGGATTGTCATCTACTAGTAATATGCTCATAATTAGCTCCTTTGTTAACATGCTATTATTATAGTAACATTAATTCAAAAAATATAGATAAGAAATGGACAGAACTCCCACTCCTTATCTATATTTTTAAAACTAATAACTTTACTATATCAAGTTGTTATTTCTTTGCAATAACGAGCACTTTACCTAGATCTAGTTCTTGTTCATAGAAATCAGCTTCACTATCTGTAAAACCGAAAGAAGTGATCTTCGCTCTTAGCTCGTCTCCACGAGAACGAAATAGATTAGCTAATGTTTCCATCATGCCTTCTTCCTTCATTCCAATCTCATTCGCATCTGCTGTCTCTACAATACGCTCTGTACGATCCTCATCATGTGCTAAGACGAATATATTATCGTATTGATACCCTAAATTTTGTAATTGCTTTACCTCTTGTACTGCTAGTACACCATTCTCTACTACTTTCGCATAAGAATTAAATTGAGTTGATTGCATATTCTTCACTCTCCTTTAAGTTTCTGCTTCGTTTATGTATTACCCCGGTCTATTATAATTGAAACGAATTAGAACGATGTGTTATCAAAAAACTCGATAAATTCTATCTTCCCCGTCTTTGAATCACTAAATACTTTAATCGCTTGTTCTCCTCTAATAAACACTTCTCCATCATCTGCAATAAATTCAGAAGCTCCTAACGCCTCAGCAATTCCACTTTCACTAATCTCAATATGTTGACCATTCACTATAAACGTTCCTGCATCATTCTCAATATGAACATAACTCACCCAATCATCGCATATTCCAATGGTTGCATCCTTATACTCATACTCAGTACATCCCAGTATTGGAATCTCTTCGATATTTAGGGGTTCGCCTTTCTTAGTTAATACGTCTTGGATTTGATCTTGCAAGGAAATGCCATTCACAGTCTCAAAAGCAACTTCATCACTAACCTGTTGTTCAGTCACCTGATCAGCAAACACGGCTGTATGTATAGTTACGGGTGCTGGCGCCATAGCCATATTGCCCATATCCATTTCTATTGAAGGATTAGAGCATTGAGAAACTAGCCCTAATCCAAGTAGTACCAACATAAATTTGAACATGTTTCTCATCCTCTCTAATAACTTCCATGGATTTTCTTATAGAATAAACAAGCTAATTAACGAAACTTTTTCCATACATCTGCTGCAACATCTACATACCTTAACCAACTGACATCTTTCAATTTTGAAGTCTTATTGATTGGATTGGTTGTTGGGATGATTCCCTCTGTCATTGTAGTAGGGGGCACAACCACTAGTTCGGTTGATTTCGTCTTTGATTTTGTTATTTTATCCATTAATGTGCTAGCGACTTGCTTACCTGCGAATGTAATTTCGCTAAGAATTTCACCAAGATTGTTCACCGAATCCATGACTGGATCGATTTGCTTCATCTTATGTTGAAGGTCTACCGTAATATCGTTTGCTTGCCTTACCGTTTGTTTCACTTCGTAACCTAGTTCATCAATTGTTTTCTTCACCTCTTGTAATATCTGTGTTGTCTTTTCTAATGATTGTGTAGCAGCTTTTAATGTTTTGATAAGAAATACTACAAGAACAGCAAATGCGAGTGCTATTATTAGTACGCTAATTTCCATCATAGGGTAATCTCTCCTTTTATCTGATTTTATCGTTGTATTAATTATAATTAACCACGGATCAAGTAGTCGAACCAATTATAACTCAATGCACATTCTACACAAGAATAACTTTTTTTTTTGAATTGTTTCACTTTCATTTGTCAGGGTTAATGAACGAATACGAAGGAACAACGAACACATACAACGCTACAAGAAACCTTATAAATACTTATGAGTTTTCTTATGGTGATGTGAAGAAGACGTTCCTTGAGAACAAAAATTTGAAAAAGGATAAGGTGATTTTATATGTTAAGATGGTCTATTATACTATTAGTTGTAGCAATTATCGCAGGAATCTTTGGTTTCTTTAATATCGTTGCAGCAGCAGCTACTATGGCGAAGGTTCTATTCTTTATCTTTATTGTATTGTTTATTATTTCTCTCATCACAGGTCGTTCAAGGAATGTATAGTTAGGTCAGTTCCTTATGAGATAGACATTAAAGAGATATAACACGGTTTGATTTTCACAAAACCCCTAAATACAAACTTTAGGGGTTTTGTGCTGTCTAGTGAGGTAAATAACAGGTGGTTCTACACAATGACTTGTAGCTAAATTAGAAAACGATTAAAATGAATATACAAGCCTAAGGGAGGTAATTCAATGAGCGATAATACCGATACACCAAAAGTAAATCTGGCAGATGCCATTCGAAAGAAACTAGAACAAAAGAAACAAAAGTCTGCCCCTGGTCAAGCAACTAGCTTCCAAGCCGGTTCTGCCAAAGCATTCAAAAACCAGAATGACAAAAAGCCTGCCAATCAACGTCGTCGTACAGGCGGATCATAACTTCCTCTCCATCCATTGGATGCAAGCTGAACAAAGATGGTTCCTTTTATCATAAAGGAACCATCTTTGTTCGTTATAGCAACCTTTATGAGCGATTAGGAAGTTCTGCCGGGATAATAATACGTACGGTAGTTCCGATCCCCGGTCTGCTTCCAATGGTCACCCCATACTGTGAACCAAAGTGAAGCTGAATGCGACTATTTACGTTGCGAATCCCATATCCCGTATTCAACCCTTCAACAGGGTCAAATATTTCCTTGATTAGCTTCGGTGACATTCCGATGCCATCATCTATAATCTTAAATACAATATGATTATCTTCCCTTGTTCCCACAATTCTAAGGTTAATCGAATCACCAAACCATGCATGCTCAAATGCGTTCTCTATAAATGGTTGAAGTATTAATTTGATCGTTACATATTTGCTTATCTCTGGATCAATATCATAATAGATACTTACCGCATCACCGAATTTCGTTGTCTGAATATCCACATATGCCTGAGATTGCTCCAATTCACTACGTACAGGGATCAATGTTCGCCCTTCATTCAAAGAAAGTCGATAGAACTTCGCTAGATCTAGAACCATACGTTGTAACTTGTCAATCTGACCAAACTTAGCTAACCTGCTTATGGATGATAACGTATTGTATAAGAAATGCGGGTTAATCTGCGCCTGCAGTGACTCCAGCTCTGCTTCTCGCTTCTCAATTTGTGTGATATATACTTGTTCAATCAGTTCGTCTATATTTTGCCCCATTTCATTTAGTGCTAGCGCAATTTGAGAGAACTCATCTTTGCCTTTATAACTCATCCGCTTATGTAAATCACCCTCTCGGAATGCATTCAGTACGGATACAATTTTGGTGACTCTAATAGAGAAATAACGTGATATAAACATTCCTGCAATCGTAAATACAATCAAGCATAGGAAGCAGATCAAAATAACAAACATTCGTACTTTGGCAGAATCGCGTTCCATGATTGTCGTTGGAACGTAAGCAATCAATTCCCAGGATGGGCTACTCATAACTTCACTAATCGCTAAATATTTGTTACTTTGAAGTGCGTCATTCTCCAAATCATTCGGTAATACCCCGGACTGATACATCACTTTCCCGTGATTATCTTTAATGGCTAAGATACTACCCTCACCAATCTTACGGTAATCCAGCGATTGAAAGAGTTCTTCAATACTTACGCTTAGTCTCATAAAACCAATTTCCTTCAAGCTCAAGGGAGTCACGTTATCTACTAGACGACGAAGTAATGAAATACGATTAAAATCAACATCCCGCTCTACCTGCTGCCATAACATGGTTCCCCCATATTCCTCCTGCGGGAAATGAATATACCATTCTTTATTCTTAATCCGCTTAAGGTGATATAAATTATAATTACGTTCCATCAATTCTGGATTCTCATGATCAAATGATCCTTGATACACTTCAGGGAGAGTATCATTCGCCAAGAATAAGTTCATCGCTATATTTACACCCGTTGCATCTACCGCTATATCAAACTTTGGCAATATAATCTTTGTAGTACGCTCGTAACTATCCCATCCTTCATCATAGACACGTAACTGCGTTATTAAAGAATAATCTTGGTATAGCATCCAGGATACCCTCTCTACATCACCCATCTTATATTCGATATTATCTCGTATCTGCAATAAAGTACCATTAATATTACTCTTCGTCTGTTTACGAATGGAATCTTGATACATGGAATGTGAGAAGAAACCAATGGCAATCACGGGGATAATCACAAATACAAGATACGTAAGCATTAATTTATAGCCAAAAGGAATATATTTGGGCTTCTTCTGAACTACGGGTGTTTGCATCAATTGTCCTCCGTCATTATTCTCTTTTGCGGAACTCCATAGGTGTCATCCCAAATGCTTCTTTAAATTGCTTACTAAAGTAAGGTATATATCGATATCCTACCTGATTAGCTACTTCATATATTTTCACAGTAGGGTCCTTCAACAACTCCCTAGCTCTTTCCATTCTCATCCCAGTTAATATTTCACTAAAGCTTTTCCCAACTTCCTCTTTAAACAAATGCCCTAAATAATTGGGTGAAAATAAGAATTGTTGTGCAATAAGCTTTAAGGTAATATTCTCATGCATTCTCTCTGTTAAGACACTCATTATCTCGTTAATTAACTTGCTGTTCTTCGATTTTTCTTTATGACGTATTTTCTCGGAAATCTCGAACACTTTACGAACAAGCCATGAACGAATATTATCCATCACCTCAAATTTCAAGACAATATCAAGACTATGAAGCTCCATCCCCAACATATCAAATAAATCTTCATCGAGTGTATGTAAATATTGATCCAACTTAAATAAGATATACATGGCTAAATTGACCATTGTAAAGCGCGATCGGAACGTTGATACGGTTTGAAATAAATTCTCAATCTCATCATGAATACCAACCAAGTCATATTCGGACATCGCTTTAAATAATGCTTCTAATCGCTGATCTAACATTTTAATATCACGTAACTCTGATGTCCCATGAAAGTCCTCATAAGCGATTAAATCACCTTTGCCAAAAAACAACGCTCCCTCTAATACTTCAAGGGCCTGCTTATACGAATTAGGCACCTGCGATACATGATCGACTGTTTCTCCAAGCCCAATCGTCACGACAAGAGATAACCTGGATGTCAATTCCTCAAATAATTCATACAGGCGAGTATTAATCGATTCTCCTTGCACTACAACGGCTACACGATATTGAGACAGTCTGAAGCAGTATCCTTTCTCGCGTTCAAGGATCACTTTATTGATTTCTTGCGTCAACATTTCAAGCTTCTGCCCTGTGATCGATGGTGTATCTCCTATCTGGTTACGGTCCTTGCCATCCATTTCTATCACAGCTACGCGAAGAGGTCCTTTTAACTGATCTAGTCCATAATATACTGCAATCTTCGTAATACTATCTGGTTCTTCCCAAGCAATCTGTCCTTGTAATAAACGGATTAGAAGATCATTCTTCGCCATAGGCTTCATTTGATTATATTGTTCTTCCTCTTCTTTGCGTTTCTCCTGCGTTGTAAGATCCTTAATAATCTCCTGCAAGGAACAGATAAGTTCATTATCATCCATAGGCTTAAGCACATAGCTACATGCTTTCATAGATAAAGCTTGTTTCACATAATGAAAATCCTGATAACCACTTACAAAGATTACTCTCATGTCTGGCCTCTTATCTATAGCGATTCTAGCAAGCTCCAACCCAGACATATTTGGCATATTGACATCTGTAACCAGAATATCGATTGATTCTCTCTCCATTACTTCACAAGCTGCAAATCCATTATTTACAGCCTCTACCACCTCTAGGCCTAATTCAGTCCATGGAATAAACTGTTTCATTCCCTCTAGATCAAGATGCTCATCATCTGCTAATAATACTTTGTACATAGATACATACACCTCTCAATTGAGATATCACATGCTAACTTAAGTATACCTTCTATGAATACATTTGGAACCTAGAATACGAATTTATCCCTATTAAAAAGAGGGACCCTGCGGGTCCCCCTATATACATTAATTCCCTTTGATCATTTCTTTGTTCGCCTGCCATTTCGTTGTATATAAATCAAGCACGGATTGGAATCCAGCTTTCATCGAATCTTCATGTGCCTTATCTAGCATAGCAAGTGCCTCTTCATCTGTCTTCGCATACAATGTCTGTGCTCTAACCTTCAGCCAGATGTCCTTCACACGTTGGAACGCAATTCCCTCTTCACTCTCTGGTTGTGGGAACAAGTTAATGAATTCCGTTGCGTCACCTTGTGTCTTCCAAGTAATTTCATATTGCCAGTAAGTTGACCAGTTACGCTCTGTCTCTGGTAATGTTGCTTCAAACTTCCCTTTAATATCATCTACAAATACGGTGTTACCTACCCACATTAATGGATCCATCATCGTTTGATGTTCCGCCAAACCATCCTTATCTGTCGTATATTTATCTGTGAATTTCGGTGTCACACCATCAGATTCTAGACCTTCCCAATATCCACCTTCGACTCCCCACATTTGTAATGCCATTCCTTCAGGACCCGTCCAGTAGTCTAAGAAAGCAAAGACAGCTTCTGGGTCTTTCGCGGCTGTCGTAATAACAGCTGCATTCCATCCAAGTGTATTGTAGGTACCTGGGAAGATCTTGTTCTTATCTAGACCTTCCTTATGAATTGGCCATACCATGAAGTAACCTGCATCAGGATCAACCTTGGTCAATGCCGTATGAGCTTCACTAGCAAACGTAGTTGGGTTCGTAGAAGCATATACAGCTACATTCCCGTTATTTAATTTTTCTTGCACTTGATCACGTGTTTGTGTCATAGCATCTTGTGTCATCAACTTCTCACGGAATAATCTAGCCGCATAAACAATGGACTCTCTGAATCCTTCGTCTTTGTATATTGAAGTTAACTTATCGCCTTCTGGTACTGCAAAATATCTTGTGAAACTAAAGTTATCTTCTTTGAAAGCGGAGAAAATCTGATCAATTCCTTGTCCTTCTTTCGCTAAGTCAGATTCAAAAGGAATAACATCAGGGAATTTCTCCTTTACTGATTTCAGATAGGCATATAGGTCATCCGTTGTTTCTAATTTCGGTGAACCCAATTCTTCATAAATTTTCTTATTTACAACCCAACCTGCATTTCCGTTAGGACGATTCGTATACCAGTTAGGGAACTGATAAATCTTTCCGTCTGATGAACGTAACATATTAAGTGCTAACGGGCTTAACCACTTCTTTAGGTTAGGATATTTCTCAATATAATCATCTAAAGGTACTAACATTCCTGCCTCACGTAAACGTTCTACATCAGCGCCTCGCTCGCCCCAAATAATGTCTGGAAGTTCGCCAGAAGCAATCATTGTGTTTAACTTCTGAACAGCATTTCCTCCATTTGGAATTTCAGTGACTGTAACTTTCTTCGTATCTTGAACAAATTTTGTTGTTTCTTCTGAACCCCATTTAGGCTGCATCGTGTACCAATCATAAGCACCAAACAATGTGATATCTAATTGTTCTTTCCCTAATTCATACATCGCAGATGCTTCTTCTTTCACCTCTGTTGTGTTCCCTGAATTCGGTGTCTCTTTTACTGGATCCGCAGCGTTTCCATTGCCTGAACCAGAACAACCAACTATTAATGATAGGACCATTACGATTGACAACATACTGCCAAACAACTTGCCTCTTTTTTTCATTATTACTTAATCCCCTTTCAAACTTTTATTTATATTCAAAGCACAAGGCTCCGAAATCTTTCTCGTTCGATTCTTAACGTAGCTTGTTATGGATTGCTACTCCTTCAGAGAACCGACTAACACACCTTTAACGAAATATTTCTGAACAAATGGATACACCATAACAATAGGTACCGTGGCTACCATCATCGTCGCCATCGATAGCGATTTACTTGTAATTGTCTTCGCCGACTGCATACGGGCTAATGAAGCAGCATCTAGACTAGCCGATTGTTCAGATACAATATTAGAAGCCAAGATTTGCTTCAATATCGTCTGAATAGGCATCAACTCATCTTTTGAAATATAGATACTCGCTAAGAACCATTCATTCCAGTGCGACACGGCTGTAAATAATGCTAGTGTAGCAATGACAGGACCTGATAGCGGTAAAACGATACGAAATAATGTACCCCAGTTCCCACATCCGTCCATTTTAGCTGATTCTTCCAACCCTGAAGGTAATCCTTGAAAGAACGTTCGGAATATAATCATGTTCCATACACCAATCAATGATGGAATAATGAAGATCCAGAATGAGT
Organism: Paenibacillus sp. CMAA1364; assembly: GCF_054373195.1. Classification (NCBI taxonomy): domain Bacteria; kingdom Bacillati; phylum Bacillota; class Bacilli; order Caryophanales; family Paenibacillaceae; genus Paenibacillus; species Paenibacillus sp. CMAA1364. Next base: position 22,158 of record NZ_JBITNB010000025.1, read on the forward strand.
TCATCAAGCCAAGATTACGCATCAATAGAAACGATGGAATGAGACCACCTGAGAAGTACATCGTGATGATACACAGAACCATATAGTATTTACGACCTATCAATTCTTTCTTTGACATGCCGTATGAGAAAATAGCTGTCGCCAATATCGCAGTTACTGTACCTACCACGGTACGTAATACAGATATATAAAAACCAGTCATTAATCGTTCATCCTTGAAGACGATGTTATAATTCTCCAACGTGAATTGTCTTGGCCAAAGCGTAATCCCCCCTTTCGCAGTGTCGGATCCTTGATTAAGTGAAATCGCAATCGCATTCAGAAATGGATAGATTGTCGATATAGCTAATACGGTTAGAAATACATAGATGAATATAATCATAAAGCGATCGCCTTTAGTGTCTCGCATCCGTATGCACCTCCTGTTCTTGTGTCATGATTACCATAGACTGTTACCCGACTTTCTAGCCACATAGTTAGCGATCGTGAGTAACCCTACACTAATAACAGCTTTGAACAGACCCACGGCAGTAGCATAGGAATACCGGTAATTATTGATACCGACTCTTATGACATACGTATCGATAACATCGGATACATCTCGGAGTGCAGGATTGGGTGCGAGAACGAGAATGTCTTCAAACCCAGCACTCAACAAGTTCCCAATGGCAAGAATCATAAAGATAGAAACCACAGGCATTATAGAAGGAATAGTAATTAAATATATTTGTTTGAATCGACTTGCTCCGTCTATCGAAGCTGCTTCATAGGAGCTAGGATCAACACCTGCGATAGCTGCTAAGTATACAATGGAACCGAATCCAATCTCTTTCCACACATTCGTTGATACAAGAATAGTTCTGAAATATTCGGGCATCGAGAGAAAGTTAACAGGTTCATCTATTAAATTCAGCTTCTCAAGTAGCATGTTCACACTACCATTATCCGTAGCAAGCAACGAACCAACTAAGCCCCCAAGAATAACCCATGACATAAAGTGCGGCAAATATGTAATCGTCTGTACAATTCTCTTGAATCTCGCTTTTCTCACTTCATTCAACATTAAAGCTAGAATGATAGGTGCAGGAAAGCCAATTCCGAACTTTAGTAAGCTGATCACAATGGTATTCTTCATCACCAATGCAAAGTCTGGTGAATTAAAGAAATACGCAAAATGTTTAAACCCGACCCATGGATTACCGATAAAACTATTTCCTATTTTATAATCCTGGAATGCGATCAACACGCCATACATGGGAACGTAACTAAACAGTATAATAAGCGCTAAAGCTGGAAGTACCATAAGCTGTAAATCAATCTGTTTAAGAAATGTTCTCACTACATTTCTAGGTGGCCGTAAAGGTGGCTTGGATTCCACCGATTTATTTACGGAAAGTTGTGCCATGTCTCATATCCTCCTCTGTGTTCTTCCGACTAAATCAAGCTTACATGAGAACGCTTACACATTCTATCTGACAGATCAACTAAATATGATACTTATCAACACCAACATAAATTACGTTTATAAAAAACAAATGACCCGTAAACAGTCCCCTTGTTCAAAGGATCCTGTAACGGGTCATTGATCTGAAATATTATTATTTTATTCTGCTGGATACATTTGCTCACGTAGAGCCTTTACTTCATCACTCTCTAAATATTCATCATAACTCATCGTACGATCAATAATACCCGTAGGTGTGATCTCTATAATCCGATTCGCAATGGTCTGAATGAACTGATGGTCATGAGATGTAAAGAGTATCGTTCCATCGAAATCCGTTAGGCCGTTGTTCAGAGCTGTAATTGATTCTAGATCCAAGTGATTCGTTGGTTCATCGAATATAAGCACGTTAGCTCCATTCAACATCATCTTGGCCAGCATACAGCGTACCTTTTCTCCTCCAGAGAGGACACTAGCTTTCTTCAAAGCTTCTTCTCCAGCAAACAACATACGACCCAAAAATCCACGTAAGAACGTTTCATCTTGATCTTGTGAATACTGTCGCAACCAATCAACTAAGTTCATATCTACACCATCGAAATAACGTGAGTTATCCTTCGGGAAATAAGCTTGTGTTGTCGTAACACCCCAAGTGTATTCACCTGAATTCGCCTCTTGTTCTCCCATAAGGACATCAAACAATGTGGATTTAGGAAGGCTATTTGGACCGACCAGTGCAATCTTATCGCCTTTATTAACTACGAAACTCACTTGTTCAAGGACTAATTCGTCATTGACTGTTTTATTTAGATTATCGACTGTAAGCAGTTGCTTACCCGCTTCACGTTCTGGCTTGAAATGTAAGAATGGATATTTACGGCTAGATGGTCGAATATCATCTAGTGTAATCTTCTCGAGTTGTTTCTTACGTGATGTAGCCTGCTTGGACTTAGATGCATTCGCTGAGAAGCGTTGAATGAACGCTTGTAGTTCTTTCATCTTCTCTTCTTTCTTCTTGTTCATATCACGTGATAAGCGTAGGGCAAGCTGGCTTGATTCATACCAGAAATCATAGTTACCTACGTACATCTGTATTTTACCAAAGTCAATATCAGCGATATGCGTACATACTTTATTCAAAAAGTGACGGTCATGGGATACGACAATAACTGTACCTTCATAATCCATCAAGAAATTCTCTAACCAACCGATCGATTCAAGATCCAAATGGTTCGTAGGCTCATCGAGTAGTAAGTTATTGGGACGACCAAAGAGTGCTTGTGCTAATAATACGCGAACTTTCTCATTTCCACCCAATTCCTTCATTGGCTTATCATGAAGATCACGATGTATACCAAGACCAATTAACAGCGCTGCTGCATCTGGCTCAGCATCCCAACCATTCAATTCTGCGAACTCTCCTTCTAACTCACCTGCACGTAGACCATCCTGTTCAGAGAAATCAGATTTTGCATACAATGTATCCTTCTCTTTCATAATGTCATACAGTCGGATATGTCCCATAATAACAACTTCAAGGACAGGGAACTCATCATATTCATAATGGTTCTGTTTAAGTACTGCCATACGTTCCCCCGGTGTCATATGAACGTCACCTGAGTTCGCTTCAATCTCGCCCGATAGAATCTTTAAGAATGTGGATTTACCAGCACCGTTCGCTCCAATTAGACCGTAACAATTACCTGGTGTGAATTTTATGTTTACATCTTCAAAAAGTGCGCGCTTTCCATAACGAAGAGTCACGCCGCTTGTACTGATCATGAAATAATCATTTCCCTTCAAATTTAGCTGAATACATTATAACACAAATAGGTTGTCTAATCTAAGCCTATTCTAGGTGTTCATAATTTTTGGTATTTACTTAAACAAACTATAACAAACCAAAATATTTATATTTAAAAAATATAATGCATTTGAAAAGTCCTCTTCATTCTCTTCTTCCGGCTATAGGATGCTCATTCAAGTAAATCTCCATATGTTTGGGTTCCAAAGCACATATTGTAAAAGACTTATTTATTGGATTTTTGACTATCCTTCGCTGTGTCTTGAAGCATTTCGTCAAGAAATTCATATCCATCAACTCCATCTTCTTTTTAATTAAGTTAAATTTGAGTTACACTAAGATAGACAGAAAGGATGTGCTATACCCGTGAAAATTACTTTTATAGAGCCAACACCAAGTCCCAATACGATGAAGCTACATTTGGACCACACGATAGAGAATGGATTGCGAAAAACATATACCTTGGATAATGAACTTTCTGCTCCTCCTTGGATTCGAGATATGCTTCATATCCCTGGCGTCAAAAGTGTATTTCATACTAGTGACTTCGCAGCACTTGAGCGCAAAGGCAATGCCGACTGGTCTGCTATCTTAGGTGAGTTACAAGAACGCCTTGGACAAGATGGATTAACAGCCAACTGGTCTGACGAAGATACTGATTCCGCTCAGCATTACGGCGATGCCGAAGTTCTAGTACAATATTTCCGAGGTATCCCCATGCAGATTCGTGTGAAAGCCCAAGGTCGCGAGGAACGCATTGCTCTATCCAACCGATTCACCCTAGCGATCACAGAAGTGGCAAGTTCAACAATGATTAAAGAACGTAAGCTTGCTGATTACGGTGTCAGGTATGGCGAACTTGAAGATATTGCACGTGAAGTAGAACAAGAACTAGAAGCGGCTTATCCTGAGGAAAGAGTTCAACAACTCGTGCAGCAAGCCATTGCACATGGTATCAGTGATGAAGAGTTCACGGAAAAGCGTACTTTATTGAATGACCAACAACTGGAGGAAGCTCTTCAACATGAGGATTGGCGAATACGGTACGCTGCATTGGATGGAATGACACCCTCAGAACAGAGAATTGAGATCATTCGCACAGCACTTCATGATTCCAAAGTCGCAATCCGTCGTCTTGCAATCATCTATCTGGGTGATCTTGCTTCCCCAGAAGCTATGAAACTACTGTATGTTGCACTTCAAGATAAATCGGCCGCTGTCCGCCGAACAGCAGGCGATACACTATCCGATATTGGTGATGCTAGTGCTACAGAAGCTATGATGGATTCGTTACAAGATACCAGCAAAATTGTACGTTGGCGTGCTGCTCGCTTCTTATATGAAGTAGGAACTAATTCAGCACGCGAAGCTCTTGAAGCGGCAATAGATGACCCTGAATTTGAAGTTAGTCTACAAGCAAGAATGGCTCTTGAACGTATTGAATCTGGTGAAGCAGCAGCGGGTACCATATGGCAACAGATGGCTGGAAGAAGTCCATCCTAATATGAAGATGGATATCATTATATCCCACCAGAATAAGAGAGCATCCAAGTCGTTTATGACAAGGATGCTCTCTTATTCATTCCCAACTTATCTCCAAGTCACCGTCACCTTTAGATCATTCGTTCCATCGAACGGACTATGATGATATGAGATGCCTTTCATATCTAATGAATATAAATGTTGTAGCACATCCATTAGTGTACTTTCGCTTCCTTGAAAGCGAAATAATAAAGAATGCTCACTCTGTCTAATTCTTTCCTTCGCCTGAGATATCAGCTGCTGTTTAGTACTCACAATCTCTTGTTTATCATACAAGTGATATTGAAGATCGCGCTTCAGTTCTCCATAATAGGACGCTTGACTCCCACCCTGATCCAAAAGTGTCGATATCGTGTCCCTATATAAGGTCTCTGCACGTGGATACGGCTTTGTCCAACTGTGATCTTTACGCATCTGCTTATCCGTTAACAGATAATAAGCTGTACTAACGACATTCTTCTGGTCGGGGATAGGATCATCCCACGTCGTATCCAAATGATACCATATTCCTGATACAAGAACTAAATTCCAGGCATGAAGTTGGCTATCCTTGCTACCTTCTGGTGTAGCAACACCTTCCACGATTCTGTTGCTAATCCCTGCTTCAGTAAGCATTTTATAAGTTAGTAACGAATAGCCTTGACATACCGTACTTCCCGTATTTAGACCATCATATGCCGTGTACTTCTGTAATGTTGTATCATACTTCAAACGAGTAACGATCCAATCATGGATGATCTTTACCTTTTCATGATCATTCATCCCAGGCTTGATCAATTCTTTCAAGATATTCTTTACCGTTTTCTCTACATAAGCTGTTTGTTGAGCTGTTTCGCGATAACTAAGTTTCACACTTACATCAGCATTATTTGAACTACCGCGATAAGAGTAGCCGTAGCTTGCAATGGTATAATTAATATAAGGATCACTTTCCATTGCTTGATCTAATGCTTGCTTCAATTGTGTCTTGAGCGAACTTGTTTTACCTTTATATTTAAATGTAACATCCACTTGATGAGCATTCATTGCGGTTAGTAGCACTTGTTGTATATCACTAACTGATCTTGCCACGGTAGTCTTAGATGCCGCATATACATGCTTGAAATATAGAGTAGATGGAATTGAAACGCTCAACAGGGCGCCAATGATCAATGCTTTAACAAGTCGTTTGCCGACTATTCTCATGAATACCCTGCCCTTCTGTAATTATTTCACAAATACATTGTAACATAATAAACTTACAAGAACGTCAAGTTTACCATCCAATGATATATATGCTCTATATAATTGAACATGCCACTCTAACTCTGCTCATTCTCGGTCCTTACACGAAAATAAAAAGCGCCGTTGTCTCCTTTATACAAAGGAACAATGGCGCTTTTATCCAATATATTTGTTGTAATTACTGACGAAATGCTGCTAATTTATTGTTCAAATCACGTGTTTGTCCGTAAACTTCCTGGTAAAGACTGAATAATTGCTCATATACCGCAACAGTTTCTGGATTCGGTACATATGACTTAGCTGTTCGTAAGAAATGAGATGCACATTCTTGAAGAGTTGGGAACCAACCGCTTCCGTAAGCAGCTAGCATAGCTGCCCCCATAGCAGGTCCTTGTTCAGTCTCTAACTTCAGAATCGTAGCATTGAAGATGTCCGCCTGCATTTGTAGCCAATTCTCATTCTTCGTTCCCCCACCGATGGAGATGACTTCAGATATCGTCTTCCCAGACGCACGTAGGATATCAATAGATTCCTTCAATGAGAACGTAATTCCCTCCATCACAGAGCGTGCGAAATGCGCACGTTGATGTCCTGCGTCCATTCCGATAAAGCTACCACGAATGTTCGCATCTGGATGCGGTGTACGTTCACCGACGATATATGGCGTGAAGAGCAAACCACCACTACCTGCTGGAATACTATCAATTCCCTCAAGCATTTGATCGAAAGTGAGATCTGCTGCGAATGTTTCTTTGAACCACTGCAGACTATAACCAGCAGCCAAAGTAACACCCATAATATAGAATGCATCTTTCTCCCCATGGTTAAAGAAGTGAACTTTTCCTTCGAAATCCAAATCCTTACGTTCTTCATAAGATAGTATAACTCCGGAAGTACCGATACTACACATCGTTTGACCTTCACTTAGAATACCCGCTCCAATGGCACCACAAGCATTATCCGCTCCACCTGCAAATACCTTGGTCTCTGGGAGTAATCCAGACTTCTCAGCAATCTCAGGAAGTAATGTTCCTACAAGATCAAAGGATTCAACCAGCCTTGGACAAATGGATACAGGCAGTTCGAATGCAGTTGCAATCTCTTCGCTCCACTTCTTACCAGCAACATCAAGTAATAATGTTCCTGCAGCATCAGAGTAATCCATAGCATAGTCCCCTGTTAAACGGAATCTTACGTAATCTTTAGGTAGTAGGAATAATGCTGCTCTCTTAAGAACTTGTGGTTCATGCTCTTGCACCCACAGAATTTTAGGTAGGGTGAATCCTTCTAATGCCCGATTGCGTGCAATTTGCAGAAGGTCATTACCTAATACCTTCTCAATATTACGACACTGTGACGTTGTTCGGGTATCGTTCCATAGAATTGCATTACGAAGCACTTGCCCAGCATCATCGACCAATACTAACCCATGCATCTGACCTGAAAAGCTTAGTCCTTCAACTTCCGAAGACTTCACACCCGATTCCTTCATCATTCTATGAAGAGAAATCAGAGTCTTGTCTACCCATTCTTCAGGATCTTGCTCACTATAACCAGGCTTTGGCTGAAGTAACGGATACGCTTCCGATACTTCGTAGACCACACGGCCTTTTCGATCTACAAGTACTGTCTTCACAGCGCTTGTACCCAAATCAACCCCAATAACATAACTCATAATACCCCTCCTATGCGGAATAAATAGATGAATGATAAAAGAAGACCGCCGCCTTCCCATGGGAAAGGAGCAGCGGCCCTTAGAACTATTTTTACGCGTAAATATATTGGTTCAATGTCGCTTTTAGATGCTCTTGACGACCTGAAATGTTCTTGCGTGGGTTCTCATTATGAAGTGCATAATCAGCAAGTGATGATAAAGTAGCTTTACCAGACACAACATCTGCTCCGATACCTTCGCCAAAGCTGCTATAACGAGTTTCAATCACATTCTCAAATACGCGATCTTCAATTAACTTAGCTGCGACTCTCAATCCCTTAGCATAAGTATCCATGCCCGCAATATGTGATAAGAACAAATCTTCTGGCTCGAAGGAAGCACGACGTACTTTAGCATCAAAGTTTACACCACCACGACCAATTCCACCATTCTTAAGAACTTCATACATTGTAAGTGTTGCATCGTAAATATCGGTAGGGAATTCATCTGTATCCCATCCAAGAAGCATATCTCCTTGGTTAGCATCCAATGAACCCAACATACCGTTAATACGAGCTACACGAATTTCATGATCAAACGTATGTCCAGCTAGTGTCGCATGGTTAGCTTCAAGGTTTAGTTTGAAGTGTTTATCCAAGCCGTATTTTTGCAAGAATGCAATAGATGTAGCTGCATCATAGTCATATTGGTGCTTCGTAGGCTCTTTCGGTTTAGGCTCGATCAAGAATTGAGCATCAAATCCGATTTCCTTAGCATAATCTACAGCCATGTGGAACATACGACCTAAGTTGTCTTGTTCCAATTGCATATCCGTATTAAGAAGAGTTTCGTAACCTTCACGACCACCCCAGAATACATAGTTCTCAGCGCCTAGACGTTTACCAACTTCAAGACCTTTCTTAATTTGTGCTGCCGCATGGGCGTAAACATCCGCGTTGTTCGTTGATGCTGCACCATGCATGAAGCGAGGATTCGTGAACATATTTGCTGTATTCCAGAGTAATTTCTTGCCTGTTGCCTTCATTTGATCTTCAATCAATCCAACGATAACATCAATGTTACTTTGGAATTCACGAAGGTTGTTTCCTTCTGGAGCGATGTCAATATCATGGAAACAGAAGAATGGTAGGCTCATTTTGTCCATAAATTCAAATCCTGCTTCAACACGAGCTTTAGCAAGATCCATACCCGTAAATTTATCCCATGAACGAACAGCAGTGTTAGCACCGAACTGATCAGAACCTCCCGCAGTCAATGTATGCCAATATGCCATGCCGAAACGAAAATGTTCTTCCATTGTTTTACCAGCAATCACTTCTTCTGGGTTATAATTTTTAAAAGCTAATGGATTAGTAGAACTGTTTCCTTCGTAAGCAATTTTTCCAACTTGATCAAAATAGGCCATGAAAAATATCCTCCTCATAATTGAACTAATATGTTATTGTAATACCGCTATCCTATCATATCCGCTATACTTTGTATATCCATTAAACTAAGTTTTTGTTTCCTAATTGTAATCTATAAAGGATGTGTACTTTTTTCATGAAAATAACTGGTGATCAAACGCTTGTTAAAAAAATAAATATGTCTATTGTACTCGATGCAATCCGCCGCTATGGCCCACTATCGCGCATACGTATATCTGAAATGACAGGTCTCAACAAGGCCACCGTTTCCAATCTTGTACTTGAATTGTTGAAAACACACCTCGTCGAAGAGATTGGCCCTGGCAAGTCTAGTGGGGGGCGTAAGCCAACGTTGCTTATTTTTCATCGAACTGCTGGACACGCCATCGGTTTAGAACTTAGCGTCACCCATTTAACTGGAATATTAACTGATCTGGAAGACCAGATCGTTGCTGAATATAGCGTTAAGTTACTCCATCAAGATTTTTCTTTTGTCCTCGAAGAATTGATTAAGGCTATTCGCTCACTTATGTTGCAAGCACCTCCCTCTCCACATGGCATCGTTGGCATTGGCGTTGGTGTACCAGGTATGGTCGATGAATACGGCACTATACTGTTCGCACCCAATCTAGGTTGGGAGATGATTCCGTTAAAGACGATCCTTGAAGAAGCATTCAGCATCCCAGTAACGGTAGATAATGAAGCTAATGCAGGTGCCGAAGGTGAACTTCATTATGGTGCTGGCATTGATGTTCGTCATCTCATCTATATCAGTGCTGGCATGGGGATTGGGTCAGGCATTATCATCGACGGAGAACTCTATAAAGGTGCTCGAGGCTATGCTGGAGAAACGGGTCACATGACTATTGAAACTAATGGTCACAAATGCTCTTGTGGGAACCGAGGTTGTTGGGAATTATACGCTTCAGAGATCGCTTATGACGATCCAGCGAGACAATTACCTGCTCGTTCAACTCGCGAACTCATTCCATATGCTCTTCAACAAGAGAAGGACATTCTTAACTTATACAATGATATTGGACGGTATCTCGGCATCGGAATTACCAATATAGTCAATAGCTTCAATCCGGAACTGATCATTATTGGTGGTCCCCTTGCCGATGCTAAGGATTGGCTAGAAAGCTCATTGCAGAATGTTGTTGCAGAACGTACTTTACCTTATCACCGAAGTCAATTACAGATTCAATTCTCCGCACTCGGTAGTCGTTCAGCCATGCTTGGAGCATCTTATGCTGCGGTTTCCTCATTTCTCGGTCATGTTCGTATTACATTGTAAGAGGAATCTTGAGACGCTAACTTTTTAAACTTGCGCTGCAACTATTAATTCGTCGCATTTTCGCCTTTTTTTATACTACCGTTGGACGTAGGTTTCGCTATAATAGAAATAACGATAGTGATTAATGTCATATTCCCACAGAAATGAGGAGAACCTCTTTGACTTACGTTGATACATCTAATATTTCGGCCCAAATGTTCATTACAGTATTATTATTTCTACTCGTGATTGCTCCATTATTCAGTCTAGCTATTCTGCGTTTCTTTCAAGCTAAACGGAAGTCCGGATTCATGCTCATCCTCGCGGGCATCATGACATATGTTGTATTCCAAATAAGTATGGTATTGTTCTTCTGACACAATATGTACCAAAAAAAAGGGATAACCCTCCACTTGTTGGAAGGTTATCCCTTTTTCATCATTCGTATTAAGCTTCAGGATTCAACGCTTTATTGAACTGAGTTGTATTCATACCCACAATCTGATATTCACCAATGATGGTCACGGGAACAGCTCTTAGACCCATATCCCAGACTTGTTGAGCGAAATCTTCATTCTCTTCAATATTACGTTCTTCATATTGAATTCCCTTATCTCCCAAGAATGACTTCACTTGACGACAGTGCGGACAATTCGAACTCGTATATACAATAACGTTCTCCATATTCATATCTCCTTTATTTAAGCATTTCATATTGGATTTAATAATCTCTATATATTAGTTCTTAACTTCGCTATATTCAAGGCTCTCCACATACTTCTCACAATCCATTGCAGCCATACAGCCGCTACCTGCTGCTGTGATTGCCTGTCTATATCTCGTATCCTGAACATCACCACATGCAAAGACACCCTCGATATTCGTCTGCGTTGTACCTGGTGTCACAACAATATAGCCATTCTCATCTGTTGTGATCTTCCCACCTAGAAATGCTGTGTTCGGATGATGACCAATCGCTACAAACACACCGCTAGCTTCGATCAATTCTTCTTGACCTGTCTCATTATTAAGAACCTTAAGGCCATTAACACCTTTCTCACCGACGGATACTTCTATTGGTGCTCTATTTAGAGCCCATTCTACTTTATCATTGTTACGAACTCGATCCTGCATAATCTTAGATGCACGTAATTCCTCACGACGGTGAACGAGTGTTACTTTGGATGCAAATTTGGTTAGGAAGTTCGCTTCCTCTAGTGCTGAATCGCCACCTCCAACAACCACGATCTCCTTACCTCGGAAAAAGAAACCGTCGCACGTTGCGCAAGTACTCACACCGCGACCGATGTTCTCTTGCTCATTAGGTATGCCTAAGTATTTCGCTGTAGCGCCGGTGGATAGAATTAGAGTTTCTGTGACCAATTCACCGATACCTTCTACATTTAACTTAAATGGACGTTCTTCTAAGTCCACACTATTCACCCAACCTGTCCGGAATTCCGCACCGAAGCGCTCGGCTTGTTTGCGCATTTGATCCATGAGTTCTGGACCCATAATTCCTTCTGGGAATCCTGGGAAATTCTCGATCTCAGTTGTTGTTGTTAATTGACCGCCTGGTTGCGGCCCTTCAATAACAAGTGGCTTCATATTCGCACGAGCTAAATATATAGCAGCGGTTAACCCAGCAGGTCCTGTTCCTACAATAATTGATTTATACATCATATATCCTCCTGTTTCAACAAAAAATAATTTAATAACTATTTATTTATAATGATTATTATATAGTAACCATTATGTTTCATAAAAAGACTTTTGTCAACTTATTTGTTACAGTTCATTTGAGCAGTCGTAGTCCATTCAATATAACTAATATAGTGCTACCTTCGTGTCCAACCACACCAAAAGGAAGAGCAATATCTGCAAAGAAGTTACTTATAATTAATGTCAGAATAACGGTTATTGCAAAGCCCATATTCTGTTTAATAATTCTTTGGGCTCGTCGTGCCAATTGAATCGTACTCGCAATCTCTTCAATATTATCATTCATAAGAACGACATCTGCCACTTCTAATGCCGTACCACTTCCGTTCATCCCCATACCAATACCGACAGTTGCTGTAGCAAGTGCTGGTGCATCATTTACGCCATCCCCCACCATAACCACATGACCATATTTATCTCTTAACTCTCTAATATGTGCAACCTTCTCCTCTGGTTGTAGATCAGCATACACAAAGTCAACACCGATCTGTCTGCCAATAACCTGTGCCGTATCTTCATGATCGCCTGTGAGCATGGCAACTTGTATACCTAAAGCCTGTAGTGATTTCACAGCTTGTGCTGCCTTAGCACGAATGGTGTCTTGGAAGGCAACAAGTCCAACGACACGGTCATCATTCATAATGACCGATACCGTCTTTCCTTCACTCATCAACCGCCGTCTATGTTCTAACCAGACCGACTCTATTGCAAGTGATTCTAGGTTATTACTCTTACCAATCTTCCAGATCGCCCCATCCACTTCAGCCGACATTCCCCAACCGGTGATAGATTGAACAGAATCCACCTCTTTGCATACCAACTCAGCCAGCTCTTCTTGTACTTTAGTTATAATAGCCTTTGCGAGAGGATGATCAGACAACTGCTCTACAGATGCACATATCGTGAGTACTTCTTCACGATCATATGTCTCATCTAGAATCAAATCTGTCACTTGAGGTGTACCTAGCGTAAGCGTACCTGTCTTATCAAAAGCAACAACAGAGGTCAACGCCAAATTCTCTACGTGGGCTCCACCCTTAAATAGAATTCCTTTACGTGCCCGGTTAGAAATAGCCGATAGCATAGCTGGCATAATAGAGGATACTAAGGCGCATGGAGATGCAACCACTAGAAACACCATAGCTTTATAGAATGAATCTCCCCAAGTAAAGTCCAATAATAGTGGCATAATCATAATCACTGCTAATGTGATCACTACAACCACACGTGCATAGATGGATTCAAATCGTTTAATGAAACGTTGAGATTGGGGCTCTTCACTTTCCGCTTCTTCAACTAACTTAATAATTTTGGCGAAAACAGTTGATTCTGCGGATTGAGTAACCTCGACATAGAGTACACCTTCTCCATTCATCGTACCAGCGAATACATCATCACCTAACTGCTTATCTACAGGAATTGCTTCTCCCGTAATCGAAGCTTGGTTAACTGCGGAATAACCACGTTGAACACAACCATCCGCTGGAATCAATTCTCCTGGCTTGACGAGAAATACATCCCCAATCTGAAGCTCTTCAATCGTTACCTTGATCATTTCCCCATTCTCAATTCGAATAGCTGTCTCTGGCTTCAACGCTAGTAATGAAGAAATATCCTTCTTACTTCTCTCCATTGTGTAACTCTCCAGAGCTCCGCTAAATGCGAATATAAATATAAGTAGCGCACCCTCATTCCAATATCCAATAGATGCCGCACCCATTGCTGCTGCAATCATCAATAGATTGACATCTAGATCGTGATCTTCTATTAATGTCTTGATTCCTTCTTTCGCAGTAGTCCATCCTCCAATGGTATATGCCGCCACATACATGATTATCGCTAGGTATTCATAGGAGTGCCCCACTGACCAAGCTAACAGCGTAAGAATACCACTCCCTATCGCACAGAGCATCTCTTGATTTCTAAGCATACTTTTTAAATCAAATTCTCTCTTTTTCTGCGGCTGAGGACTGTTACCTTTTGATGAGATCTGAACCGAATTCATCCTTGATAAAGCTTTCTGAGCATTTTCCATTATGAACACCTTCCTTATTGAGAATGAGTTGCATTATTATATCCCTAAAAATGACTCATGCTGCTCCGGAATATCCGGAGCAGCATGTAATTGAGAATGAGAATCATTTCTTTCTCTTATGCAATTATTTTTACCTAATGCAACATTATGGATTTATTATACATCCTTTTTTCTATGAAGTAAATAGACGCGCCCTTAAATAGGCATATAAAAAAGGCATCCCCTAGTTTTAACGCTAGTGGGATACCTTTTACTGAAGAGTTAATACTTATATATTTAATTCGGGCTAATTTGAATGGCTTGTTCTAAGTCAGCTAGAATATCACCGATAAACTCAGTTCCAACCGATAAACGGATCATTTCGGGACTGACCCCTGCCGCCAACTGTTCTTGTTCTGACAGCTGAGCATGTGTTGTGCTTGCCGGATGAATGATTAATGACTTCGAGTCACCTACATTCGCCAAATGAGAGAATAACTTAACACCCTCAATTAATTTACGTCCAGCTTGCGTACCGCCTTTGATACCGAACGTTAGGATCGCGCCATTACCCTTAGGTAGATATTTCTTACCTAATTCATAGGATGGATGGCTTGAAAGACCAGCATAACTTACCCATTCTACTTCATCATGCTTCTCTAAATATTGAGCGACCTTCAATGCATTCTCGCTATGACGTTCCATGCGAAGATGTAGTGTCTCAAGTCCCTGTATTAGCATCCAAGAGTTGAATGGAGAAATGGATGAACCCATATCTCTTAACAATTGAACTCTGGCTTTGATAATGTAGGCAATTGGCCCAACAGCATCCGTATAGATTACGCCATTATAACTTGGATCTGGCTCCGTAAGACCTGGGAACCGACCACTAGCTTTCCAATCGAATTTACCAGCATCAACAATCACACCACCAATGGATGTACCATGACCGCCAATAAACTTTGTTGCGGAATGAACAACGATATCTGCTCCATGTTCAATAGGACGAAGTAAATAAGGGCTCGGGAATGTATTATCTACAATAAGTGGCAAGCCATATTCATGAGCTATATTAGCTACCGCTTCTATATCTAGAATATTTCCTTGCGGGTTACCAATCGTCTCCGCATAAAGAGCCTTCGTCTTGTCCGTAATTAAAGCACGGAAATTCTCCGGATTGTTGGAATCTACGAAATGCACTTTGATTCCTAACTTGGATAATGTATTGGCAAACAAATTATATGTTCCACCATATAGACTAGATGAAGAAACAATCTCATCACCAGCACCTGCGATATTAAGTATCGAGAATGTAATGGCGGCTTGCCCCGATGCTGTTGCTAATGCTCCAGCGCCTCCTTCAAGGGCGGCAATGCGTTGCTCGAATACATCCGTCGTAGGATTCATAATTCGAGTATAAATATTTCCGAACTCTTTTAGTGCGAATAAATTGGCTGCATGATCACTATCCTGAAATCCATAAGAAGTGGTCTGATACAGTGGAACCGCTCGTGACATTGTGCTAGGATCTATTTCTTGTCCTGCATGAATGGCTAGAGTCTCAAACGACAAATGCTTTTCTTCAGACATGATGATGCCTCCCTTATCGATTTCGAAATATAATTGCATATGAATTGTTCTGTCCACATCTTCTCATAAATCAGGAAATTTGAAAAGACTTACTCACACTTATCACATCAGAATAATAATGTAGAATACCCCCTACGATAATTTCATCATAAGGGGTATTTAAGCTATAGCATATTATTTCTGAGGGAAGATAATCCTCCCCTTAACGTGCCATCCATCCACCGTCTACACAAACGACATGACCGTTCAAGTAGTCTGAAGCATTGGATGCTAGGAATACAGCCGGACCTTTCAGATCAGCTGGCGTTCCCCAACGTGATGCAGGAATACGAGCTAGAATATCTCTCGAGCGATCCTCATCAGCACGAATAGCAGTAGTATTGTCTGTTGCCATATAACCCGGTGCAATCGCATTGATCTGGATACCCTTAGATGCCCACTCATTTGCGAATGCCTTTGTAATTCCTGCAACTGCGTGCTTACTCGCTGTGTATCCTGGAACGTTAATTCCACCTTGGTATGTTAGCATAGAAGCTATATTGATAATCTTACCACTACCGCGTTCCATCATATGACGACCCGCTAATTGACACAGGAAGAATACGCTGTTCAAGTTCAGGCTCATGACATCATGCCAATCTTTCGCTGGGTGATCTACTGCTGGTACGCGTCGAATAATCCCTGCATTATTAACCAAAATATCTACTTTTCCGAAGATGCCTAGCGCTTCATTAAAGACACTATCCAGCACCGTTTCATCACTAAGATCAACTTTAATTTGATGGGCTTTGCGTCCCAGAGCTTCAACAATTTGTATCGTCTCATCACTATCTGTATAAGAAATTGAGACAATATCTGCACCAGCTTCTGCCAGCCCGACCGCTATTCCTTGACCAAGACCACTTCCACCTCCTGTAACGACAGCTACTTTACCTGTTAAATCGAATAAATCCATGTATTGTTCCTCCTATGATTTATAATCTAGTGTAATACCATATTCACTAAATCTCTTACACATCTCTTCGGAGATACCATCATCTGTAATAATCGCGTCCAAATCGGAACATGTCGCGAACGTTCTAAGTGCAAATTGACCAAATTTAATATGATCAACGACACAATACACCTGCTGAGCCGTTTCAATTAGCGCTTTTTTAAAAGGAACCAAATCCCCGGTATAAATCGATAATCCGAACTCAGGATCTACTGCTGTTGCCGAAACAAATGCTTTGTGAATATTCAGTTCTGAAATCATAAGCGGAGCATCCTCACTTACTAATACGTTACGCACGCGCGATCCGCCAGGAACGACAAGCAGAATCTGATCTTTCCGTGTCAATTCATTGATAATGAATAGATCATTCGTAATCACCGTCAATGGTTGATTGTCTAGACGCTTAGCAATTTCTAACGTTGTACTACCACCATCAAGAGCAATAATATCGCCAGGTTCGATGTATTTAAGTACACGACTAGCAATTTGAGCTTTCTCTGAACTATTCTTGTCTGTCACACCTTTATTAGTTAAAATCCCATACTGATCATTCTGAGCTAATATTGCTCCACCATGGACTCTTATCAGTAAACCCATACTCTCCAGCTTGGCGAGATCGTCACGAACCGTTTTACCCGTTACCTGTAACATTTCACTCAATGCTACAACCGTAACTTCTTGGTCCGAGATCAGGACCTCCATAATTTTTTCATGTCGTTTCAAAGGACTCATAAAGTTTCATCGCTTTCTATATCAATTAACGCAGATCTTGCATAGCTACTGCATCCATATCATTGAAGGTTTGGTTCTCTCCAGCCATTCCCCAAATAAATGTATAGTTACATGTTCCTACACCACTGTGAATAGACCAGCTTGGCGAGATAATAGCTTGCTCATTTCTAACAACCAAGTGCCGCGTTTCATCCGGTTGACCCATCATATGGAATACTACCCCATCTTCAGGTAAATTAAAATACAAGTATATTTCAGAACGTCGGTTATGTGTATGGCTTGGCATCGTATTCCACATATTACCTGGATCTAATTCTGTCATCCCCATAACAAGCTGGCAACTTTGAATGCCGTCTGGATGGATATATTTGTAGATCGTCCGTTCGTTAGATGTGTTGATACTCCCCATATGAGCAGGAGTAGCTTCTTCCTGTGTTGATTTCTTCGTCGGATATGCCTTATGGGCAGGCGCTGAGTTGAAATAGAAACGAGCTCCGCCATCCTTCTTAAATACAACTTCTTTTACACCAAGTCCAACATATAGACATTCTTTCGAATCCACTTCATACTCCATACCGTCAAGCGTTACAAGACCTTTACTTCCCACGTTAATAATACCAATCTCACGGCGCTCTAGGAAGTAATCTGATCCGATATCCTTAAGATTGACTTCTAACTTGATATCCTTCGTAGCAGGTACTGCTGAACCTACAATAAAACGATCCACATGTGTGTATACAGTTACCAGTTCATCTGCTGTAAATAAATGATCAATCAGAAATTCCTCACGTAAGCGATGTGTATTAAATACCTTTACATCGTTGGGATGAGATACATAGCGATTTTCCATAATTATAAAATCCTCACTTTCAATTCATCATATTTTATAATGTAAACGTTCGAATAGGTTCATTGTAGTTCATTTATATTCATTTGTGTACTGTTTATTTTTAATTGCATATCAAAAGACGGATAGTCCAGCCCTAACGTACTTGGCTTGACTATCCGTCTCTCTTTTACACAACTATTGTTGAAACAAGGAATGTGCTTGCTTAATAGCTTTCTCGCGATTGCTTCCCAGCCGCAATCGCTACGCCACCACTTGTTCCGATTCGGGTAGCTCCTGCCGCGATCATGATCAACGCATCTTCAGCACTTCGAACACCACCAGAAGCTTTTACGCCGATATCAGGACCAACCGTCGCACGCATTAATGCAATGTCTTCTCTCGTTGCCCCACCTGTAGAAAATCCTGTGGATGTCTTAACGAAGTCTGCACCCGCTTCAACCGCTAACTTACATGCACGAACCTTCTCTTCATCTGTCAGTAAACATGTTTCAATAATAACTTTTGTTAACGCTTGTCCACGAGCTGCTTCAACAACTGCTTTAATATCGCGTGTTACGAGTGCATCATCATGGCCTTTTAGCGCACCGATATTAATCACCATATCTATTTCGCCTGCTCCATTCGCAATCGCATTGGTCGTTTCGAATGCCTTCACTTCAGGAGTTGAAGCACCTAGAGGGAATCCAATCACGGTACATACTTTGACATCAGGCGTATCTTTTAACACTTCATGGGCTACAGCAACCCACGCTGGGTTAACACATACAGATGCAAATCGATGAACCTTGGCTTCTTCTGCTAAAGTCTGAATATCTTCCTTCTTCGCATCAGCCTTTAGAATCGTATGATCAATATATCCGCATATCGATGGTTGTGTCATGGGCTATTCCTCCTACTACTCTTTATTTAATGCACTCTAAGTATTCTGTAATTTGAGTAGGTGTCTTAGCAAATTTACTATGAAGGTGTGCTAGTTTCTCACCATTTCGATACACTAATAGACTCGGAATGCCACGAACATCGTTCTCTTCGGAAATATCAGGTAACTGCTCAACATCTAGTGCAAAGAATCGTTTATCCTGGTTTTTTTCAATAATAGGATCCATAAATTTATCTAATGTCTTACAATCTGGACACCATGTTGCATCATATTTAATGACGGTCAGCTCATCACCTTGTGTCAATTGACGGAACTGTTCTTCTGTTTGAATTCTTTCCATTGTGTTATTCCTCCTTGATTACATTCATCGTATTCTACTCTTTATTCTAACGAGTATTTATTCTTTTGCAAATATAGCATGCACATTTAACACGACTTGTAAAAATATAGTTGTACGTTTGTGCTGACTGATGAACATTATACAATATGGAACCTACTCCACCCATAAGATTAATAATTCCATTTGCTTTAGTACGTTCATTCTATTATAAACTATCCATTTACCGTCTCATCACGAAAGTCGGACGGTGTCTTGCCTGTCGTCTTCTTAAATACTTGTGTGAAATATTTAGGATCCTGATAACCGACAAGTGGCGCAATTTGGTACACCTTCACACTTGTATTCTTCAAAATATACTTTGCCTTATCCATTCTACACTTGGTTAAATACTCCAAAAAGGTATATCCCGAAACTTGTTTAAATATCATACAAAAATGTCCTACACTCAAATCTACTAACTCCGATAACTCTTCAATACTTAACTCCTTATGATAGTTATTTTTAATATACTTTTTAGCTTTATCCACGTTCATTTGAATATCCTCTTTAGATTTACTTACCTTATTCTCTCTCAATCTCTTCTCAAAGGTTCCCTTTATTTCGCGAATCATCTCATGAAGCGTTGCCAACTCATGAAGCCTTTGAATCAATCCACCTAGTGATCCATCCACTAAGAAATTCGAGTATTCAAACTGCCTATACAGCACAACCGTCATTTCCACAATCATTCGTTCTGCAATATCCTTTGTCAACGAATATTCTTCTATATATGTCTTTACCTCATCGAAGTACGAAAGCATACGTTCCACATCAAGTGTACGGATACATTGTAGAATAGCTATTTCAAGATGCTTCGGATATTTAACCTCTTGATCTCTCGCAAGATACTTAATTGAATCCGTATCAATGAATACCCCTTCATTCTCTGAATAAAAGCGTTGATACAATGCTCTGGTTGCACTTTGATATGAAGAGCTTAGCTGATCAATACCATTCGTAATTCTACTAATGCCTACGAAACAACTTAGCTTAGAGTACTTTTTAATGTGTAGAATGATATCTTCACCTATTGAAATTAAGTTATCGTTCCATGTGTTAGTGAATAAGACAACCCATTCTCCACTATGAAAAGGAAATACGGTCATCCCTTTATTCTGCTGTGACCATTCCTCCAGAATATTTCGGATAGCAAACAGCCACAATCGCTTCTCTTCGTTCGTCCAGCGACCATTTAATAACAAGTATTGATCAAGTTTTACAACAGCCATGTAGTAATCTTGATCCAATTCATCACTTTCCATCCAATTCAGATGATGAAGTGTTCTTTGATTTCCTTCAATAAGCTCTGAATACATTCGCTCCCGGGCCATTAACGATAATGTTTGGACATCATCAATTAATTGGTCATTTTGAATTCGCGAATCCAACTCTTCACTTGCCCGTCTAAGCATCTCCGCCAGCTCATCATGATCTATCGGTTTCAATAAATAATCGAACGCTCCCTGTCTTAGTGCTTCGCGCGCATATTCGAATTCTCCATACCCACTAATGATTATAAAAATGAGCTTGGGATTATTCGCTGAAACTTCCTGCATTAAAGATATCCCGTCAATACCAGGCATTCGAATATCACTAATAATCATATTAGGTGAGGTTTCTTTAATTAAACGAAGTGCCCCTTCCCCATTTCTCGCTTCTCCTACGACTTCAAGGTTGAGAGCATCCCAGGGAATGGCTACTTTTAGACTACGTAAGATCAGTGGTTCATCATCCACTAGAATGACCTTATACTTCTTTCCTATTGTAACCATTTCATCTAACCCCCCTAAGATTAATTGCCAATAGCACTTTTCCTTAAACTCCAATATTGCACGGACGAAGCATCAAGCTGATCTAGGGCTTCCTTTGCCTTTATTTTACCATCGATAATTTCTTCAATGACACGTAAGAATGACCACTTCACTTCTGGTGACAAGACATTATCATATGGCACAAAGCTTGTTTGACTCTCCTCCATCACAGTAATCATTTGCGTGAATATAGGCCCTGTCTTCTCAGAATCAAATTTGATCCGCATAGAAGGTATCCTTAATCCCTCATACACAATCCTTGTCTGAACTTCCTCTGTATAGAAAGCTTTCATTAATTCAAGTGCAGCTTCTTTTTTGGCGTCTGTTAAGTTCGAGGATAATCCGATACCAATCGTATATCCTCCAGCCATGGATTGTTTTCCTTCTGCATATACCGATGGGAATGGAATAACACTCACCTTGTTCTGAAAATCTGGAGGGGCATCCTCATTTTGAAATAACGTAATATCCCAATTTCCATTCAAATACATAGCAGCCTTTCCATGGGTGAAAAGATGCACTGCTTCTTCCGTAGACAGTTTATTAGGTGTAGGACCAAATACTTCCTCATCGACCCAAGACTCTAATTGCTCAAACGCTTGCAAATAATCTTTATTGTTAAATCCAATATCCTCTTCACCCTGCACGAGCATATTAATTAAATCGGGGTTAGAAAACCGATCCAAAAGATAATGAGCAAATATCCCAGCGGGCCAGCGCTCCTCGTTCCCTAATGCAAAAGGGATATATCCATGTTGCTTCAACACTCGAACCGCTTCATTTAGTTGATTAAGTGTTCGCGGCATTTGAAGCCCCACCTTCTCGAATATCTCTGAGTTTACATATAACGGCTCGGCATTCCCTTCAATGGGTAAACCGTAAATATGCTCATTCTCCATCCATAAATTAAGATCTTTAAACTGTTCCTTTAGATTATGATCCATTACGAAATCCGTTAAATCCATCAACCGATTCGCACGGATATATGGTTCGATTTCCGCACCACCAAACAATACAAACATATCAGGTGGTGATCCTATGACCATTTCACTCTTTAATTGTTGTTCTCGATGAACCGTTTGATCCATTCCATCAAAATTAACCTTCACGTTCGGATGCGATAATTGATAGGTCTGCACGATATCTTCAAAAATATTTAGTACATGCCGATCATGCTCCTGGATCCAGAAATGACGAAAGGTCAATGTAATCTTCTCTGTCGTAGTATCATCATCGACGGGGAAATCTTCTTCAACAGTAATAAATATAACCGTTACAATCAGAAGAATCGTATATAGAATGATCCATCCCCAGTTCATAAATCGCCTCACAATAACTCCTCCTCTCCAGTATATGTGACTATTTAGGTAGTAATCTTTGGAATACGAATTCTAATCGTCGAACCGTATGCCGGAGAAGAACAAATCAGAATACCATAAGGGCTACCGAATAGAATGACTAAGCGTTCATGAACATTCTTTAGTCCTACACCATTATTACGGTATTTCCTCTGGCCTGTGGAATCCGCATTCCAAAGATTCATCAATGTAGACTGATCAAAACCAGGTCCATTATCTATAACATCAATCAATATATCTTTCTCTGTCTCATGAGCTCGAATCGTAATATACCCTTTGCTCTCCATAGGCTCAATTGCATGATATAATGCATTCTCGACTATCGGTTGAACGATCAATTTCTGCGTCTTGAAATATTTCATAGATTCAGGAAAATCAATACTGTAATCAAATTGATCCTCGAAGCGGAATTTCTGGATATTCAAATAATGTCGTACATGCTCAAGCTCCATATGTATTGGAATTAACTCTTGATTCTCATTGATACTAATTCTTAGCAATTTACCCAAGGAGATGACCATCTTACTTATATCCTTATTGCCCTGCAATATAGCCATAGAATTAATAGATTCTAATGAATTATATATAAAATGCGGATTGATTTGAGCCACTAATGCCTGTAACTCTGCTTCCTTCTTACGACCTTGCTCGGTTTCCACCTGCAATATCAATTCATTAATTTGCGTACTCATTCGATTAAATCCATCGATCAATAAGTCTCTTTCATCATCACTTTTTGTATGCGAAAGAATGGGCATAAATATGCCTTGTTGTACCCGTTTCATTCCATTAACTGCACTAATGATACTTCGAACTAGTTTACTTATGAAAAAATGATCAAACCAAAAAGCTGATACTAATGAAAACAGACCTAACATAACGGCAACATTACGAATAGAGTCCGATTCAGATCGAATTAGGTTCATCGGTGTAATTGCAACCAAATACCATTGTTCATTATAGGATGGTAAGAACGTAATTAGAGACTTTTCATCTCGATAATCATCAATGTAATACCCCTTTTCATTCGAGTATCCACTCGCCAAAAAGGGGAATTCTATATGTTCACCCACTTGCCCACCTGCTTTGTTAAAAACGATGTTTCCTTGTTTATTCACAAGCAAAATGTCCCCGCTTTTCAGCGTGGCTGTCTCCCAAAAGACTTGCTCTAATATATCTGGTTTAACATAAATAACGAGAGAGCCTATATTCTCTAAAGAATAATAATCTTTAATTACCCGGGCATGAATGAGGACTGGATTTCCTTGTTCTAACGTACCGCTCTCTCCGGGTCCAAACCACACAGGTTGTCCCTCAGCTTCCTTCATCGGTTCGTACCATACTTTCTTCTTCATATTGTCGAAAGACAAAGGCTCATTATAATGATAGATTAACCTATCATTACTATATAGGCTAAAAGAAGAAATCATAGGATGCGTGATACTGATTTCCTGTTTGCGATCATAAGTCATGATCATATCTTGTTGCTTTAGAGCGGGTTGAATTGCACGGTTTGGCTGTGTAATTGCTGTATTAGAGATGGCAGTAATTTCACTAAGAGCGTACTTTAATTTACGATCTGTCTCCAGTAGAGAAATCCAATAGAAATGACTTGATTTCTTCTCCATCGCATTCGAGAAATTATAATATGATATGGCTCCCATTACGATCACAGGAATAAACACAAGAAGAATAATAGCGAGCAAAATTTTACGACGGAGTTTCATTTATTCACTTCCTCCTGTTGTATCTTACGTCTATTATTCTTCATTGCGCTTCTATTTCCTTGCATAATATAAAATGATTATAAATCAGCTCTTTATCGCCCCTGATGTTAGACCTGCAATGAAGTATCTGCTAAAGAAAAGAAAAACAATTAATAAAGGTAGTGTAGCCGTAAAAGTTGCTGACATAATCATGCCATAATCCAGACCATCACGGTTCGAGAATAACTGCTGCAATGCAATCTGTATCGTATAATTCTCTTTATTCTTCAGAACAACTAGTGGCCAGAAGAAGTCATTCCATACGTTCATGAAATTAAGTATCGCTAGTGTTGCCATCGCTGGTGTTATCACTGGAATAGCGATATTCCAGAAAATCCGAAAATGTCCGCCTCCATCGATACGACCCGCTTCAATTAATTCCGAGTGCACAGCAGTCGATATATATTGTCTCATCCAGAATATACCGAATGCATTAACCATAGAAGGTACGATGAGTGCTTTATAGCTATCAATCCAATGTAGTTTAGCCATAATGATATACGTCGGAAGAACACTTAATTGAGTGGGAACGAATAGGGTCGCGATAACACAATAGAACAGCACCCTTTTGAAAGGGAAATCGTATTTCGCAAAGGCATATCCAGCAAGTGTACAAAAAAATACGACAGAAATAGTAACTATCGAAGAAACAAATAATGAATTCCCTAATGCCCTGAAGAAATCAGATTTCTCTAATACCCGTTCGAAATTATTGAAAAATTGATCTCCGATCGTTAACAGAGGCGGGATGTGGAAGACCGCCCCACGATCATTGGTAGCTATAACAAACATCCAATAGAACGGAAAGATAGATACTAATGCCCCAGCGATGAGTAACACATAATATAGTATTTTACTAAAGACACCTGAATTAGCTCTCTTTGTTGTCATCGTATTCAATGAGCTCATGCTGTATCCCCTCCTGTATCTCCACCCAATCGACTGGATATGACCATATTCAGAACGGAGAAAACAATGGTGATTAAGAACAACATAACTGCCGTTGCAGCAGCTGTACCAAAGAATCCATTACGGAATGCTTCACTATACAAATAGGTAACCATGGTGACACCTTCCTCACGCGTAGAACCTGTTCCTGATTGTCCAAGGAATACATATGGCTCGGTAAATAATTGAAGTGATCCAATCGTCGATAATAATGTTACAAAAACAATAAAAGGTTTCAATAAGGGTAACGTTATGAACATTAGCTGTTGGCTTCTATTCGCTCCATCAATCTTAGCAGCCTCATATAAGTCTGTTGGAATACTTTGAAGACCTGATAGAAAGATGATGGCATTGTATCCTGTCCAACGCCACATCACCATCGTAGAAATCGCAATCTTAACGCCCCACCATCCAGAGTTAAACGCTATATTCTCTAATCCTAGGCCGTTAAGAAGCCAATTAATCATCCCATTGTTACCGAACATCGTACTGAACACGAGTGCTACAGCAACGATTGACGTAATATTCGGCATGAAATAAAGAATACGGAATGATTTCTTGAAATTTGTCAGAGTTGAATTGAGAATGACCGCAACAAAAAGAGCGATAATTAACTGTGGAACTGTCCCCATTACACCCATGATGAGCGTATTGCTAAATGAGATCCAAAAGGTCGGATCACTGATGATCAAGTCATAATTCTTTATACCAACATACTTCATAGGACCTAATGCATCCCATTTAAAGAACGATAGGTAGAACGTGAATAAAATCGGATAAAGCCCAAATATAGAAAACAGAATAAAAAAAGGTGAAATAAACGTGTAGGCCGTAATACGACTTCTTCGTTGCTCTGTTAGAAAAGGCTTCTTGACACTGGTAGATGGACGAACTGTGACTGGTTCTGCCATGAGGCACCTCCATGGAATGATTTATAAATCCAAATTCGCAAGAAGTGTCCCTTCCTGCGAATTTGAATGGTTTGTTAAACGGATTGCAGGAAGAAGATTCTAGCTACGTTCTGCCAATGTCTTCGCTTTTTTGATCGCCGCATCCCACTCTTTAGCTGGATCAGCTTTCTTCTCTAACACATTCTTAAGTGCATCCTTGAAGAATGTATCTGTTTGGTCATGCAATGGACCGTAATAAACGGGCTTAACGCGTTCTGCTGCTTTACCATATTCAACTGCTGTTGCTTGACCTCCGAAGAATTCATCTTGGAATCCTGTAAAGGCTGCATCTGTATAAAGTGCAGGAATAGAAGGCATCAACCCACTTGCTTTGAATGATTCGAGTTGGCTTGCTTGACTATCTAACCAAGCGATAAATTCATAAGCTTCTTTCGGATGTTTGCCTTCTTTAGGTATTGTCAAGAATGATCCACCCCAGTTACCAGCACCTTCTGGTAATTGAGCGATTTTCCATTTACCTGTTGAAGTTGGCGCATTACTCTTAATGTTTCCCGCCATCCATGCAGGGCCCAATATAACCCCAAATCCACCATCCGTCATTGCTTGACCCCATTCAGGAGACCATAGCAAAGTGTTACCGATCCATCCTTCTTGAATACCTTTCACTGTATAGTCAAAAGCTTTCTTGACTTGTGGATTGGTGTCTCCAATAAATGTACCATCGTCTTTGTTGAAGTAAATCTGATCTGCCGATTGATCACGAAGTGCGTTGTATACGAGATCCGTCAAGTCAGCAAATGGCTTTCCTGTTTTTTCTTTAAAGTCTTTAGCCACGGTTGCGAATTTATCCCAAGTATCAATTGTTGCTCCGAATTCTGCAGGATCAACGGGTAACCCCGCTGCCTCAGCAAGATCTGTACGATAGTATACAACTGTTGGTCCAATATCCGTAGGTAGACCA
Organism: Paenibacillus sp. CMAA1364; assembly: GCF_054373195.1. NCBI lineage: Bacteria > Bacillati > Bacillota > Bacilli > Caryophanales > Paenibacillaceae > Paenibacillus > Paenibacillus sp. CMAA1364. The sequence continues at coordinate 49,445 of NZ_JBITNB010000025.1, forward strand.
ATTTGGAAGCTTCCATCGATAGATGATGCTTGTTTCCATTTCCAATCTAGATAGTTAGCTGCAATATCTTTGGCTCCTAAATCATTTAGGTTATAAAACTTATCCTGGGCGTTAATGAAACGCTCCATGAAGCCAATCTCTAGCATGAAGATGTCAGGAGCACCTGAATCCGCGGATAACGATGTTGTCAGATTGTTGTGATGTGCTGTTTGATCTGATGTATTTTGAAATTTGATTGTAACGTTCGGATGCTCTTTGGTATATTCCTTAGCAAGATCCTCATAGTTTGTCGTTCCCAACGACCAGAAGGAAAGTTCAATCTTTTCAGCTGGTTCTTTCACTTCATCAGGTGTTTTAGTCTCTTCAACTGGTTCAGTAGTTGGTGTGTTGTTCTTAGGGCTGTTAGCGGTGTTATTTCCTCCGCAAGCTGCTAGAGCAGCGACTAACATGATTACTAGCAACAATACCGTGTAACGTTTAACTCTTTTCATTTTCTTAACCCCTTTCGAGAATGTTTCTATTTACACTCTTTATTCTACAAGACTTATTCCCACTTTTTGAGGTGGTAATGATGCGAATTTAGGGTTGAAATATTACGACTACCTTATGCTTTAACTTTATAACAGACTCCTTTACACATAATATTTCATGAAAAATACCCCCATCAAATTACTATTTGATGGGGGTATTTTTACTATTCGAAACAGCAGCAAATATGATCCTACTTAATTGAATCTTAATATTCCGTGATCTGAGCAGAAGTCTTAGCTAAGTGTCTTCAAGACTTCCGTTAACACTGGAACAATCTGTGATTTACGGGATACGACACCTTTTAACAAGACTTTATTATCAACTAATTGAACATTATAAGCTCGCTCAACGGCATGAGTCTCTTTACCAAGTACCAACGCAACTGAATCGTTGTTAAGGATATCCGTCACGACAAATACGAATAGATCTAGTCCTTTATCTGCTACAACCTGAGTCAACGCCAATTCCAGCTCAGCTTGACGAACCAATACATCATTGATATCCACGGCATTCACTTGGGCAATTTCTACTTTGGCATTACCCATTTGGAATTCCTTTGCATCTAATGAGATCAACTCACTAATCGTCTTATCACTCAGATCAGCACCAGCCTTTAGCATTTTTAATCCATAACTATACAAGTCCACACCAGCAATATCAGCTAATTCTTTAGCTGCAACCACATCTTCTTCTGTACATGTTGGTGATTTCAATAATAGAGAATCAGAAATAATAGCGGATAACATCAATCCTGCGATCTCCTTCTGAATAGCCACGCCCTTTTCCTTATAGATCTTGTTAAGAATAGTCGCTGTGCAACCTACTGGCTCTGCACGATAATATAGGGGATGACTCGTCTCGAAATTAGCAATCCGGTGATGATCAATGACTTCAACAACACGAACCTGATCAATATCATTCGCACTTTGCTGGCTTTCGTTATGATCGACTAATATGACTTCAGCTACCTCATTAGATACGGTCTCTACAAGACGAGGTGCAGTTACTTTGAAATAATCCAAAGCATATTGTGTTTCCCCATTCACATTACCTAGACGTACGGGCTCTGCATCTACACCTATCGCTTTCTTTAATTCAGCATAAGCAATAGCTGAGCATATGGTATCTGTGTCTGGATTCTTGTGTCCAAAAATAAGTACTTTAGTTGACATCATTATTCTCTCCTTCGTATGTTCCATACTTAGTAAACCACATTTGTTGTCCTATTTAAAGATTATAACGTCAAATTCAAATTATTCCAATCCCCTTACACAGAATAATCTTTCTACTTCCTTGGTATGTAGCGAACCAGAAGAAATTAGTATCATAGCCACCCTGTCGTTTTCACCCGATCATACGCTTCTATTGGATAGAATCTTATCTAATACATCAGGATAATCCGTAATCATTCCTGATACTCCTGCATGGATTAGAGTCTTCATTCGATCAGGAGAATTTGCTGTGAACGGAAGATACGTGATGCCATGTTTCTCTGCTTCCACAACAAGTTCTGGACGTACAGTAAGATGATTCGCATGAAGCGTTTCTGCTCCAACGGATACAGCATAATTCCAAGGACGGTATAGTCCTTCCATATATAGAATGCCTGTTCGAATCTCGGGCGCAATCGATTTGCAGTGAACTAGAGAATAGTGGTTAAAGCTAGAAAGTATGACTCGTTCCGTCATGCCGAACTGACGCACAAGATCAATCACCTTTTTTTCCATCCCTGGGTACATGAAGATACCATTCTTCAATTCGATATTGAGTATCGTGTCTCGCTCACGTAGAAGATCTAACAATTCTTCTAATAATGGGATGCGTTCGCTCTTAAAAGAATGTCCAAACCAAGAGCCAGCATCATACATAGAGAGCTCATCAAAATTCATATCTTTCACAAAACCCTTGCCATCCGTTGTCCGTTGAACAGATTCATCATGAATCAAGACCAGTTGTCCATCCTTCGTCATCTGAACATCCGTTTCAATGCCGCTCGCACCTAATTCAAGCCCTTTAGTAAAAGACGACATCGTGTTCTCAGGACACACAGCAGATGCACCCCGATGTGCAAAGTTAATGATCCTCTCCATTCTTAATCCCTCCTAATCAAAAGTTACACTATATTTAATTATAGTTAGTATTCAGGTCAGATACATCAATTATTTACTATCCACAGCAAAAAGTCGTCCAGTGTATTTTGATATGCTCCCATCATAGTAGACAGTAGAAAAAATAAAAACTTCTACTACTACAATGATGGGAGTTTTTCTAATGTCTAAAAGAAGTCCA